>PUOZ01000084.1 GCA_003553165.1 Thioalkalivibrio sp. | reverse complement strand
ATGCCTTTCCAGTCGGGAGCGGGGCGACCAGGGCAGGAAATCCGCCCGAGTGCCTGCAAGGCCCTGCAGCGTGGCATGTGTGGCCAGCCAACCCTTGATTGGCCTGGTATTCGGATCGAAGCCCTCGGGAAGCCCGAGACCGCGCAGCTTCACCCGCTGTTTCTCGACTGCGACCCCGGCCCGTTGGACCCGCTCCAGTTCCGGCGACAGTTCCCGGCAAAGCGCGCGGACCGCCGCGGCAAGGGCGCCGGCACGCGCAGCCCAGTCGTCCGCCGCCTGCGCCGACGGCCAACGGTCGTACGCCTCGCGCCACCCGTCAGGGGCCAGAAGCTCTTCGAGAGGTTCGCAAAGGTAGGCCAACGAACCCTCTTCCCAGTCCTGCAGCAGGGCGGGACCCGGCTCTTCCAGAAGCCAGTTCCAGTCACCGCCATCGCTGACCGGCAGGCCCGCCTGCTCCACCGCCTGGTCCCGCCCGCGCCGGCATTGACGAATCTGCTGTTCGAGATCACCGCGTCGCTGATCATCCTGCCGCACGAGGTCGCGGTAATGCGCCATGCGCTCCAGCCACCCGCGCGTGGCGGCCAGCGCGTCATCGACCCGGTCGGGCGCGAAGGACCCGAGCCCCAGTTCCGTCTGCTCATCGATCAGTGCCGCTTCCTGCCGCGCCAGCGCGTCACGGGTTGTCCGGGACTCGGCGTAGGCGGCAAGCACGGCGGCCTCCGATGCCTTCATGCGCTCATGCAGACCCGATTCCAGGGCGGCGAGCAGCCGGGTGCGCTCTTCCCGCAAGGCCTCCCGCTGCTGCAGCAGGCCCGCAACGTCCGCGCCGGACTCGGCCGGATCCGACCACTCGATCGTCCGCCGCAGGATCGCCGCGACGTCCTGACACGGCCCGGCACCGGCACGCACCACCATCGGGAAGCCCGTTTCGAACCGCCGCACGCGTTGGGCTATCGCGTCCACGGCCCGGTCGGCGGCGCTCACCACGAGCGCGCTGCGACCACGAACCCAGGCATTGAGCAGCAGCGAGACGATGACCTGACTCTTGCCGGTTCCGGGCGGTCCGTCGATCACGGTCAGCCGCTCGCCCCGCAGCACCCGTTCCACGACCTGCCGTTGCACGCCGTTGAGCGGTAACAGCGGCAGCGCGTCCGCCACCGGCAAACCCTGCCCCACCGGACAGTCCGCGAGCAGGCGCAGGCCGCCCGGATCCGAAGGACCCTCCCGCAGCAGGGCCTCCAACTGCAGGTAATCGCAGATCAATGGAGACGTCCGGCCCGCGTCGGCCGCATCCGGAGCAAACAGGATCCATGGGCCGGGGCTGTCATGGGCGCCATCCCGAGGCCATTGCCCGGCGAGTTCGCAGGCGAGTTCCGGAATCCGTTCGGACAGTGCCTCGACGATGCGCTGATCGAGGGATGGCCCCGGCGGCGGCTGCCAGCTCGCCGCGGCACGGGCGAGCGCCTCGGCCAACCCCTCGAGGTCATCGTCCGGACAGACCTCCAGCCGTTCGATCAGGCGAGGCAGTTGCGGGCTCACGCTCCAGCCCGGCTGCCTCGGAATCAGCTCGAACCGGTCACCGACGCGTTCCAGCCGCACCTCGCGGTAGAACAGCGGGCGCCATTGCGGCCGGGCCGGACCGTCCTCGTCCGCGGCGGTCCAGTCGAGCAGGCAGCCCCCCCCGAGGAACAGGCTCGCGCCACGATCCTGCGCCAGGGCGCTCCTGAAGGACTCGCTGCGGATACAGGCCTCGGGGACAGGCCAGGGCCCGTCGAGGTCACTCGGCTGGAAGTCCTCGAGACTGCTCCAACGGGATGACTGCTGGTCCTGCGCCTCGATCAGCCCGAAATGCCGGTCCGCCCTGACGGCGACCGCCTGGTGCAGGCGGATGATCTGGAGCCACGGGACAGCGTGGCCGGGATGACCCCCCGGGCCGCGTTCCGCCTCCGGGCTGCATTCCGCCTCCGGACCGCAATCGCTCCCTGTCACCGTTTCCCCAAGTTCGTCGTGCACTGACTGACCCTGACAACCGCCTTTGTCCTGATCCTCTCACAATTCCCAGGGGCGCCGCAGGAACCGCCGGACCGGGTCGATCAGTACCGACCAGGCAGGCGGCGCGGGCCGGCGACGGGCGTCGGCGCCATGTCATCGGGCTGCAGTCGCGCGAGACCGGCGAGCGGGTTGTCGGCCTCGCGCAGGCGAAACCAGGCGGCGATGCTCGCCCGCCAGCGGCGGGTGGGCAGGACGGCGTGGGGAACGGTCTGGCTGAGAAACAGCACCAACGTGCCCGCCTCGGGAAGAACCCGCTGCAGTTCGCGCCCTTCGGCATCGTAGACCGCCAGTTCACCGCCCTGGGACCGGCGCCAGTGGCGGTTGAGGTACAGCACCGCAGACAGGCGCCGCGGGTTGTCGTGCTGAAAGGCATCGACATGCCGCTGGTAGCCGGCCCCCGGCGGGTACAAGGCGAAATGGGCCTCGACCTCGAACAGGCCGAGCAGCAGCGCCTCGTTCACCTCCTGGCGGATTCTTTCGAGCTTTCCGAGGAAGAGTTGTTGGGCCTCGGTCGAGCCATCGAGCCAGCGTATCCAGTCGCCCCGCACCGCGGAGACCAGACGCCGGCCCTCCCCCCGCCCGATGCGGGCCCGGCGCATTCCCGCGAGCGAGCGGCCCGCGTGGACCTCGTCGCGCAGCGCAGCCACCAGAAACGGTTCCACAAAGCCAGGCATGACCGCCAGCCCGGTGGTCGCCAGGTCATCGATGAAGCAGGAGGCAGGAAGGGACGCGGCCGATTCCACGCGGGAGACTCCGGAGCAGGGGTCAGGTTCAAGAGGGCCCGCCGGTCCCGGCGGTACGCCGTTCACTATACAGCGCCCGCGAGCCTGGTGGGTCCATGTCAAAACCCGCCCGATCCACCGCCGGCGTGCGTGGCGAAGCGCCCTGCTGCAAAACTTCCCGCATGGCCCACTAGTCCGGCCGGGGCCGCCGCTCGGGGAGCAACTCGAGGTCCCCTTCCCGGCTCGCGAAGCCTTCCTCCACCAGGCAGCGCTTCAGGTCCTCGAAGGCCACCGCCACCCGCCCTGCCTCGCCACGCACGCCCAGCTCGATCCGTGACCCGCCATCCTGGAAACCGGGCAGGCTGGAGATGCGCAGGTCCGGGTAGCGGCCCTCCATCGCCTCCAGCAGCGGAACCAGTCGACTCTCCGGGACCCCGAGCAGGCGCAAGGACCGTTCCGCCGGGAACTCGGCAGGGAAGTCGCCGGCCAGGTGCCGCTCCAGCACCCAGCGCACCATCGGTTCGGCCATCGCCGGAAAGCCCGGCACACAGAAATGCCGCGTGCAGGCGAAACCCGGGATGCCGTTTACCGGGTTCGGAATCAACGTGGATCCCTCGGGCAGCTCCGCCATGCGCACCCGGTTCGGATAGGCCTCGGCACCGAAACGCGCCTCCAACAGGGCCACGAACTCGGGATGCCGTGTCAGCGGACGACCCAGCGCACGGGCCAGGCAGGCGCGGGTGCGATCGTCCGGCGTCGCCCCGATCCCGCCGAAGCTGAACACCCAGGCATCGCGCTGCAGGGTCTCGCGGAAGGTCTCGGTCAGGAGAGCGGCGTTGTCGCCGACGATACGCAGCCAGCCGAGTTCGAGGCCGCGTTCCGCGAGGGAGCGGGTCAGCGCCGCCTGGTGCCGGTCCTGGCGCTTCCCGCTCAGGATCTCGTCGCCGATGATCACGGCCCCGATCTCGACAGTACCGGCCATGAACCTTGCCCGATGGGCGCCTATTGCGCAGCGCCGATGGCCAGCGCCCGGTCGCGCGCCTGCGCACGCTTCTCGGGGTCGTTGTCCAGCGTGTTCAGCCAGGGCCGCGCGTGCCCCAGGATCAGGTCGGTCAGGAAATCCAGGTGATCCGGGCGATCGTTCAATGCCGGGATGTAGCTGAAGTGTTCACCGCCGGCCTCCAGGAAGATCTCCCGGTTCTCGTCGCCGATCTCCTCGATGGTTTCCAGGCAGTCGGCAGAAAATCCCGGGCAGATCACGTCGACGCTCTTCAAACCCTCCCCGGCCAGGGCCTTGAGAGTCTCGTCGGTATAGGGACGCAGCCATTCCTCGCGGCCGAAGCGCGACTGGAAGGTGACCTGCCACTGCCCCTCCTCCAGGCCCAGCGCCTGGGCGAGCTGAAACCCGGTCGCATGGCACAGACAGTGGTAGGGATCGCCCGCCAGCAGGTAGCGCTTCGGCACCCCGTGGAAGGACATCATCAGGCGCTCCGCCCGACCGTTCTGATCCCAATGCTCCTGCACGCTGGCGGCCAGGGCGTTGATGTAGCCGTTCTCCCGCTCATACCCCGAGATGAAGTGCAGGTCCGGGGTCCAGCGCCAGCCGCGCAGTTCCTCGGCAACCGCGTCCAGGGTCGATGCGGTGGTGCTGGCCGAGAACTGCGGGTAAAGCGGCAGCACCACCAGCTTGCGCACCCCCTGCTGGCGCAGTTCGTTCAGGGCGTCCGGGATGGACGGGTTGCCATAGCGCATTCCGACCGCCACGGGCATGGGGTCCGGCGCCAGCTTGGCCAGGCGCTTGCGGATGCCCTCGGCCTGGCGCTGCGCGATCACCAGCAACGGCGAGCCTTCGTTGGTCCACACCGTCGCGTACTTGGCGGCGCTGCGGCGGGGACGGATGTTCAGGATGACCCCGTTCAGGATCAGCCACCAAAGCGGGCGCGGCACTTCCACGACTCGTGGATCCCAGAGAAACTGCTTCAGGTACCGGCGCAGGGCCTTCGGGGTGGGGGCATCGGGCGTGCCCAGGTTCGTGACTAGCACGCCGACATGGCTTGGGCTTCCATGCTGGTAGTCGGGTTCACCAAGATATTTCAAGAGCTTTCCTCGCGCAGAAGGGTGCGGACGCGCCCGCAGACCGCCCGGATACTCGACCAAGATAGCGCAGAGTGGTTCACGGGCACAGACCCGGAAGGGCCGGCTTCAGACCTGACGCAACCGCTCGCGCAGCGGACTGCTGCGCGGGAAGTGGGCCTGCAGAAACTCCATCTGGTCGGCCAGCACGCGCCGGCCCTTCAGGTAGATGTATTCCGCATGCGTGGGCCGGAACGGGATCGCCAGCAGCTGCATGCCGGCCTGCTCCGGCGTATGTCCCGCCTTGTGGTTGTTGCAGCGCTTGCAGGCGGTGACCACGTTGGTCCAGCTGTCCTCGCCCTGCTGGCTGAGCGGCGTCACGTGATCGCGCGATAGCTCCTGCTCTGGAAAGTGGTTGCCGCAGTACAGGCACATGTGGGCATCGCGGCGGAACAGGGTGCTGTTGTTCAGCGGCGGAACATAGCCGCGGTGGATCGCACGGTTGGTGCCTTGGGTCGCGATGATCGAGTTCACCTCCACCACCGACTGGCGGCCGGTGAACGAACTGATGCCTCCGCGGACCCGGTACAGCAGGGTGCCGCAGGTATAGGAGACCTGCCCACCGTGGTAGAGACGAACCGCCTGCTGGTAATCGATCCACTCCAGCGGCATTCCGGCGGCGTCGGTGCGCAGGACCTGCTGTTGCAGCGGT
>PUOZ01000116.1 GCA_003553165.1 Thioalkalivibrio sp. | reverse complement strand
CGCCGCTACCGGCACGTGGACATCGTGTTCATCCGCCACACCCACGTCGCCCAGGAAGTCGACGAAGAGACCTTTTTCTACTCGAGGGAGACCGGCGGCACCCTGGTCTCGCCGGCGCTGGACGAGATGGAACGGGTGGTGCGGGAACGCTATCCCCAGGGGGACTGGAACATCTACGCGGCCCAGGCCTCCGACGGCGACAATACCCCGTCCGACAACCCGCTGGTGCTCCGCACCATGGAGGAAGTGATCCTGCCGCTCTGCCGCTATTTCGCCTACATCGAGGTGGGCGAGGAACGCGGCTGGGGGGCGAAGACACCCCTGTGGGAAGTCTACGAGCGGCTGGTGACCGGTGGTCACCCGCTGGCTCTGCGCAAGGTCAGGCAGCGCGCCGACATCTTTCCGGTGTTTCGGGACCTGTTTACCCCGGCGGAACTGAGGAGCTGACATGACCGGACGCCTGGAATCCGACGCCCGGCTTCTGTACACGGGCGCTGACTGGGATTACCAACTGGTGCGGAAGACCTTCGATGCGATCGAGCATATCGCCGTGGACGAGATGGGGCTGAACCCGTACCCGAGCCAGATCGAGGTCATCAGTTCCGAGCAGATGCTGGACGCCTATTCGTCCATGGGCATGCCGCTGTTCTACCGGCACTGGTCGTTTGGCAAGCACTTCGCACGCGACGAGATGTACTACCGCAAGGGCGTGACCGGCCTGGCCTACGAGATCGTGATCAACTCGAACCCCTGCCTGTGCTACATCATGGAAGAGAACACCATGACCATGCAGACCCTGGTCATGGCCCACGCGGCCTTCGGGCACAGCCACTTTTTCCGCAACAACCACCTGTTCCAGACCTGGACCGACGCCGACTCGATCCTGGACTACCTGGACTTCGCCAAGCGGTATGTGAGCGAGTGCGAGGAGCGCTACGGCGCCAGGGCCGTCGAGCACGTGCTCGACGCTGCCCACGCCCTGATGAGTCACGGGGTCCACCGCTATCCCCGGCGGCAGCCGCTGAACCTCAAGCAGGAGATCGCGCGCGAGCGCGAGCGCCGGCGGTTCGAGGAGCAGAGCTTCAGCGACCTGTGGCGCACCCTGCCCCGGCGCGCGGCCGACGACGGCGCGTCGGATCCGGATCTGGACGCGCGCCGCGCCAGCCTCGGATTGCCGGAGGAAAACCTGCTGTATTTCCTGGAGAAGCGGGCGCCACGCCTCGCCCATTGGCAGCGTGAGATCCTGCGCATCGTGCGCATCGTGTCCCAGTACTTCTATCCGCAACGGCAGACCAAGGTGATGAACGAGGGCTGCGCGACGACGGTGCACTACGCGATCATGAACCGGCTGCATGCAACCGGCCAGATCACCGATGGCGCGTTCATGGAGTTCCTGCATGCGCACACCAACGTGGTCTTCCAGCCGGACTTCGACGACCGGCGTTTCTCGGGCATCAATCCCTACGCGCTCGGCTTCGGCATCCTGCAGGACCTCAAGCGTGTCTGCGAAGCCCCCACGGAAGAAGACCGGCGCTGGTTCCCCGACATCGCCGGCAATGCCGACACGCTAGGCACATGGAAGACCGCGTGGGCCGAATACCGCGACGAGAGCTTCATCCTGCAGTTCCTGAGCCCGCGCCTGATGCGTGACTGGCGCCTGTTCTCGGTGCTGGACGATACGGACAACGACGCACTGGAAGTGGAGGCCATCCACGACGAGTCCGGGTTCCGGGAGGTGCGCCGCGCCCTGGCGGCCCAATACGACCTGGCCCGACACGAACCGGACATTCAGGTGGTGGACGTGAACCTGACCGGCGACCGGCGACTGATACTGGAACACCGCGTCCTGGACGGACGCCTGCTGGAGGACCGCAACACCCGCATGATCCTGCGTCACCTTGCCAACCTCTGGGGCTACCCGGTCAGCCTGACGGAAGTGGATCCGAAGTCCGAGCACGTGCTGAACACCTATGAGGATGTAGAGCCGGAGCTGCGCATAGCCTGAAAGCACGTTCAGCGCAAAGGCGCGATGACGCAAGGGCGTACGTCCGTCAGAAGTAATGCCGAACGCCGGCGCCCAGGAAATTGGAACCACCTTTGACACCGCCGAAAAGGCCACCAACACCCGAGCGGTGGTGGAGGCGAACGAAGCCACTCCAGTCGCGTGAGCGGGGCGGCATGAACTCGACTTCGAGCACGTTGTAGCTCAGCAGTCGGGCAGAATCCCCTTCGCCCACTTCCTCTTCCTGCCGGGGTTCGATCGGCGGCTCCTCGCTGGCCCACGACAATCCCCAGCCGATGGCGAAGCGGGTGTCGACGACGTGGTCCCACGGGGTGTCCATCCAGCGGACGGTAGGTACGAGATTGACCTCCCAGAGTTGCTGCAGGCCACTGTGGCGCACAATCTGGCCCTCGAGTTCCCAGCGGGCACGCTTGGTGCGCGCCCAGGACCAGGTTCCGGCAACCGTGTAGATGTACGAACTCTGGAAGGTGGGCGACCACTCGCGCAGGAATTCGACCGCCCGTTCCTGGAAATTCACACCCGCGTAGACCGACACGAAGTTGCGCTGATCGTCGGCTGCGGCAGGCGCGGCGAAGAGCCCGCTGACGAAAACGAACACGACGGCAAGGCGGCAGCACACCCCGGTGGAGTTGTTGCCCGCCCTGTCGGTCTGCACCCTCCTACCGCCAGAAGTCACCCGTTGCAGCATCGCAGGATTGCCCTCTCCGCCTGCACCCATGCTACGGTTCCGTCGGTTGAATTTCCAAACCAGGAGCCATCAGGTCTTCGTGAGCAACACCGGGCGGCGCCGTCTTCAGCATCATTGCGCAGCTTGTTCTGCGAGCATCCGGGCGGTCTCCGACGCTGATGGGTAGCGGGGCGTCGCGACGGACCGTACAGGTCCGCCGCGAGCAGTCGACCCGGGCGAGGCGTCCCCAGAAGGCCTGAGCCAGCCAGAGCCCAAGCCCGGTCCCCGGATGTTCCCGGCGGCGTCCCCGGAAACCCGGGCTGGGAAGCAGCAAGATCTGCCATCTGGCCGCAAGATTCCGCAAGAATTCGGCCGCTCCACCGCCTAGGCTCGAAACAAGCGGTGCCGGCCCGGATACCCGATGTCGGGAAACCCCGAGCACTGTGGGCCGGCCGCCGCAGCATTGGCGCATCTGTCGCCAAGAGCCCACCAACACGGAGAGGAGGTCGATCATGACGAGAATCTCAGTGATCCTTCTGACATTGATGCTTGCCCCCGGGGTTGCCGCCCAGCAAGACCAGAGATACGCCGAGGCACAGGGCGGTGCCGAACGGCAGATCGGCACGGTCGCGTTCGGGGCAGATTGTGTCGATCAGGCGCAACAGGCGTTTGATCATGCCCTGGGGCTGATGCACCACATGATGTACGTGCAGGCACGCGGCGAGTTTGCCGCCATTGCCGAAGCTCACCCCGATTGCGCAATGGCCCACTGGGGCGTGGCGACCACGCTGTTCCAACCGCTGTGGGCCACGACGCCCAGCGATGCCGAGATTGCCCGTGCCCGAGACGCCATCGCGCAGGCGCGCGCCACCGTCGACGATGAGCGTGAACAGGCGCTGATCGAGGCCACCGCGGCCTTCTTCGAGCCGGAAACCGACCGGGCCTGGGATCGTCTGTCCGGCTGGACCGACGGCATGGCTGCCGCTTACCGGGCCTACCCGGGCGATCACGACATCGCCGCGCTCTACGCCCTGTCGCTGCTGACCGAGGCCACGCGGGCCGATGACCGTCACGCGTTGCATGACGAGGCCGAGGCGATCCTGAGGCGCGTGTGGGAGGAAGAGTCCACGCACCCTGGGGCCATCCACTACGCCATTCATGCCACCGACGCCGACGGCCGAGCCGAGAACGCGCTCGAGATGGTCGAGTCCTACGGCGAGATCGCGCCCAACGTGCCGCACGCGTTGCACATGCCCTCACACATCTACGTGCGCCTCGGCGACTGGCCGCAGGTCATCGACTGGAACGCGCGCTCTGCTGAAGTGGCACGGGAGCACGATGTCAACGGCGCGATCTCGTTCCATTACATCCATGCCGTCGACTACCTCGTCTACGGTCATTTGCAGCGCGGCGAGGATGCGGCCGCCGAAAGCATCCACGGGACCGCGTTTGACCAGGGTCCCCACCAGGGCACGTTTGCCGGTGCGTTCCACCTCGCCGCGATTCCTGCACGGCTGGCGGTGGAGCAGCGCGACTGGGACGCCGCGGCCGCGATCGAACCCGGCGTGCCCGACTACATCGCCTGGGAGAACTTTCCTTGGGCCGAGGGCCTGAGCTGGTATGCCCGTGGTCTGGGCGCAGTTCACACGGGCGACCTGGAAACGGCGCACGAGGCCGAGCAGCGCCTCGCCGAACTGGCAGAGGGAGCCGAGGCGGCCCCTGACGAGCGCTTCCAGGTCTACATCGAGACCGACCGGCACATCCTGGAGGGCTTCATTGCGCATGCCGAGGGCAATCACGAACGTGCCGTCGCCTTGCTGCGCACTGCGGGCGAATTGGAATCGTCGGTCGAAAAGCACCCGGTGAGCCCCGGTGCACTGTTGCCACCCTACGAGGCGCTCGGCGAACTGTTGCTCGCACTGGATCGGCCTGACGAGGCCCTGGCCGCGTTCGAGCGGTCCGACGACATGTGGCCGGGCCGTTACAACACGCTGCTGGGTGCCGTGCGTGCCGCCGAGTCGGCCGGGGATCCGGATGCGGCGGCAAGCTGGGTGGGGCGGCTGCTGGAGATTGCACCGAACGCCGAGCGCGACACCCTCGATCAGGTACGGACGCTGGCACGACGCGGGTGAGCCAGGTCTCCGCGATTGCCGGCTGACGGCGAGGACGTGACCGGCAGGGGCTGACCCACAGGTCACGCCGGCCACCGTTTCTGCGGCCAAGTGTTGGCGCGGGGGCAGGGATGCTCCCGCGCCTTGCCGCAAGCGGTCCATCCGCCATGGCGGCGTGGCCGTCTCTTGTGGGAGGCGAGCCCTCTCGGCGACCTAACCGTCCTTTGTGGGAGGCGAGCCCTCTCGGCGACCTAACCATCCTTTGTGGGAGGCGAGCCCTCTCGGCGACGTGGTCGTCTCTTGTCGGAGGCGAGCCCTCTCTGGAATGCCCGGGCTCCCGGGGACGTCTCATCCTTGTTCCCAATCACGGAGTTTCGCCATGCGTTTCGATCGTTGGTCCCGTCGCCCACGGGCGGTGATGCGTGGGTGTCGCAGCCTTCTTGTATCCAGACATGGGGTCGGTGGCGGTTACTCGGCCGTCGGTGCTTGGGCCACCCGCAGCGGTGTCCTGGGGCTGGTCGTTGTGCTGCTCGCCGCGCTGCTGCTTGCGACACCGGGCCAGGCGCGTGAGCGGCTGGAATACCCGGAGTGGTTCGCGGAGACCTTTTACGATCTGCCGGGCGATCTCGATGACGCCGTCGCGCGTGGCAAGCGAGGTATCGCGCTGTTCTTCAGTGCCGAGACCTGCCTGCACTGTGTTGCGATGGCGCGCAGCACCTTCCAGGATCCGGAGATCGTGCGGCGCCTGTCCGGCCAGTTCGACGTGATCGCGGTCG
>PUOZ01000145.1 GCA_003553165.1 Thioalkalivibrio sp. | reverse complement strand
CGGGTCATGAGGGGTGGCTTGCCTCCAGGTACTCGATGAACCGGCCGGCGATGTCGAGACCGCAGGCCTTGTCGAGTTCGCGAATCCCGGTGGGGCTGGTCACGTTGATTTCGGTCAGGTAATCGCCGATGACGTCGAGGCCGACGAAATCGAGCCCGCGGGCGCGCATCTCAGGCGCCAGCTGTGCGCAGATCCAGCGGTCGCGCTCGGTGAGCGGAACCGCCTCCCCGCGGCCGCCGGCCGCCAGGTTGGCTCGCGACTCGCCCGCCGCCGGAATGCGCGCCAGCGCGTAGTCGACCGGCTCGCCGTGGATCAGGATGATGCGCTTGTCGCCCTGCTGGTACTCGGGCAGGAAACGCTGCGCGATCACCGTGCGCCGGTCGAACTGCGTCATCAGTTCCAGGATCACGGACACGTTGGGATCGCCCTGGTCCAGCCGGAACACCGAGGCCCCGCCCATGCCGTCCATCGGCTTGACCACGATCCGCTCCTGTTCGGCCAGGAAGGCCCGGATGCGGGCGCGGTCGCGGGTGATCAGCGTCTGCGGGCAGCACTGCGGAAAGTGGGCGGTGAAGGCCTTCTCGTTCACGTCCCGCAGCGCACCGGGCCGGTTGACCACGCGCACCCCGGATCGCTCCGCGAGTTCCAGGGCGTAGGTCGCGTAGACGTACTCGAGATCGAAGGGTGGATCCTTGCGCATCAGCACGATGTCGAAGCGCGTCATCGCCCCCTCGACCGCGTCGTCGAGGGCAAAGAAATCCCGGGGCCGGTCGCTGACCGTCACCTCCCGGCTTCGGGCGTGCGCAACCCCATCCCCGATCCAGAGGTCGGATAGTTGCATGTAATGCCCCCGATGGCCACGTCGGGCCATGGCCAGCAGCATCGCGAAGGTGGAGTCCTTGGCCGGCTTGATGGTTTCGATCGGGTCCATTACCACCCCGATGGCAAGCTGTCTGGGCATGTCGCGGTCGCCTCCTTGGGATGACTCCAGTATGCCATGATGCGCCCATCGGTTCGGCATGGCGCCGCTGTGCCGGGAACCCGGTTTGTGGCACATTTCCCACCCCGTCGTCCGGTGGGCCGCGACCCGGCGGTATGGCTACGCCCTCCGTCCGCTCCCGTGATGTTCCCTTCCGGGCGACCCGACCATCGAAAGCATCCGCCTATGACCAACGACACCGGCCACTGGAATCAGGGGGAACTCGAGGACCTGTTCTTCTGGCTCCAGCGGGTGCTGCAGAAGAACGCCGAGAATCCCGGGTGCCACGAGTGCCTGCGCCTGGCCCGGGACGGGCTCACGCAGATCCGCGCCGGCCTGGATGCCGTCGGCCGTGATGACGTCGTGCAACTCTGCGAGGAGATGCAGCGGACTGTCGTCGACCTCGAGGCGGAGCGGGTCGACTGGACGCCGGAGGGCGCCGAACTGCTGGTGCGGGCGGCCCTGCAGATGTCCGGTCCGATCGGCCTGACCGGCGCCGAGCCCGGGCGCCTCGCCCGCGTGTTGCTCCCGCTGGTGAACGAATTGCGGGCGCTGCGCGGTGCCGGCCGGCTGATGACGCCGTCGATCGTGATGGCCGCTGAGGCGCCGGAGCCAGCCCGCGTGGCGCCACCGCAGGACACCGGCGCGGCCGTTTGGATCCGGGCGCTGCACGATGCCCGGCGCCGCTTCCAGCATGGGTTGCTGAATCTCCTGCACGGACGCGACCTGCCTGCCGCTTCCGCCCAACTCGGGGATGCCGCGTCTCGGATTGCCGATGCCTTGCCGGAGGGGGACGGTCAGGACCTGTTCCGGGCCGCGGCCCGACTGGCAACGCGACTGGCCGAGGGAGAACATGTTCCGTCAGCGGCGGTCAAGCAGCTGCTGGGGCGTGTCGATCGGCAGATCGGTGACGGCCTGCAGGCGGCCGAACGCGCGCTGTCCTCAGGTGACGATCCGAGGCACCGGGTCTTTCCCGTCGCTGTCGGCCTGTTGGATCAACTCGCCGAGGCGCTGGACGCGCTGGAGGCACAGGCAGCGGATGGCCTTGCCTACGACCGTGCTCTACTCGAATCCGCGGTGCTGGCTCCAGGTGTGACGGCGGCGCCGGGAGCACTGGTCGATGCGCTGGAGTACCGGTTGCGCGAGCTGACGTTGACCCTGAAGGATTGGCGCGGGGCCGTGGACGACCCTACCCGAGTTGCCCGGATCGCTGCCTGTTTCGGCAGCCTGCGCAAGGAGGCCCGCGCCGGCGGCGCCCTGCGCATTGGGGAATTCGCCGGCATCCTCGCGGCCTTCATCGCCGCGCAGGGCGCGGCCGCAGCCGATGCCGAGGCGGCGCAGGTCATCGAGGATGCGGTGAACGTGGTTCCGGGGCTGCTCGAGGAGGTGCGGATTGCCGGGATGCCGGACACGCCGCTAGCCGACATTGTGCTCCGTGCCGAGGCCATCCTGGAGGAGGGAACACCGGCTGAAGCGGCGGAGGAGGACGAAGGTGCGGATCGGGTTACGGAAGACGAGGCCGGCCTGGCGCGCATGCGCCGGAAAGGCGGAGCCGACATGGCCCGCCTGGCCGCGGCCTTCGCGGCGCTGGACGACGGGACCAGGTCTCCGGCCGGGGGTGCGCCGGACGGAGGCGGCGCCTCCGCCCCGGGCGCCGCCCCCACGGATGTGCGTTCCGGGGTCGGGGAGATTGCGGCCTGGCACCAGCGTATCGTGGCGGCCCTGACCCAGGCGGCTGGCGAGGCGCAGGCGCTGGAGCGGCTGGTCTCCCGCCTTAGGGCAGCGCTGGACCCGGACGCCGCTGCCGGCGGTCCGCGGGAGACGGGGGAGGGTGGTTTTACGGGTTCCCGCAGCGACGACATTCAACAGGCCCTGGACGAGCTGGAGCAACTGAGGCTCACCCTCGGCACGACGATCGGCAACGCCTCGGCCGCGTTGCTGCAGCAGCACCGCGCGACCCAGGCGCTGGAGGACCGCCTGGCGATCGACCCGGAGGCGGACGAATCGGGGGATGTCTAGTGGGCCATACGGAAAGTTCGGTATCAGATCGCGGCGCCAGACACGCCGGCGCTGCGTTGGGCAAGTTTGCAATAGAGTGGCTATTCCTGCACTTGCCCGCCTTGCTCCGACGTGTCTGGCTGTGCTCCATAGCTGCCGAACTTCCCGCATGGCCCACTAGCCGGCCGGCGAGCTGCGGTTCAGGTCAGGTCGCCGTACAGCATCTGCAGTGCCGCCAGGCCGACAATGCTTGCGGTCTCGGTGCGCAGCACACGGGGGCCCAGCCGCATTCCGAGGAAGCCTGCGGACCGGGCCTGTGCGATCTCGGCCGCTTCCAGGCCCCCTTCGGGTCCCACGAGCAGGCTCAGTGTGCCGGGCCCGGGTTGCGGCCGGGCTGTCTGCCAAACGCCCGGGGAGTCTCCCTCCGGATCGGCGACGATGCGCAGGCCGGCCTGTGGCAGTTCGGCCAGTGCAACGGCAAGGTCACGCGGCGGGTCGAGTCGCGGCAACTCGTTCCGGCCGCATTGCTCGGCCGCTGCCTGCAGGATGCCCTGCCAGTGCTGCAGCCTGCTGTCCATGCGGCGGTGAGCGGCTCCGGACAGGCTGCGCTGGCAGAGTATCGGCCAGATCTCGGCGACGCCGAGTTCGACCGCCTTCTGGATGGCCAGGTCCATGTGGTCGCCGCGGGCGATTCCCTGAAGCAGGCGCAGCGGCAGCGCCGGCGTCGTCGGCGCTGCCGCGACGCGGGTCAGCACGGCCGCGCCGGAGCGCCTCCCGGACAACTCCAGTGTCGCGTGGTATTCCCCGCCTCTGCCGTCGAAGACACGGCAGGCGGCGCCGTCGCGCAGGCGGAGCACCGACACCGCATGACGCAGGGTTTCGGGAGGCAGTTCCAGCCTGCAACCGGCCGCGAGTTCCGCGTCGACCAGCAACCGCGGACGACGCATGGATCAGCGCCCGGCGGCCAGGTTCAGGTTCTTCCAGACGGCTTCGGACGGCACCGCCTGGTTCATCGAGTAGAAGTGCAGGCCGGGCGCACCGTCGTCCAGCAGTCGCTGGCAGAGCCGGGTGACCACTTCCGTGCCGAAGGCCCGGATCGACGCCGTGTCGTCGCCATAGGCCTCGAGGCGCTTGCGGATGAACCGTGGAATCTCCGCGCCGCAGGCGTCCGAAAAGCGCGCCAGCTGTGTGTAGTTGGTGATGGGCATGATCCCTGGAATGATCGGGATGTCCACGCCCATCGCACTCACCCGCTCGAGGAAGAAGGCGTAGGCGTCCGGGTTGTAGAAATACTGCGTGATGGCGGAGTCGGCCCCGGCGGCCACCTTCTGGCAGAAATGCTCCAGGTCCTTCTCGGCACTCGCGGCTTGTGGGTGGAACTCGGGGTAGGCCGCGACCTCGATTCGGAAATGGTCGCCGAACTCTTCCCGGATGAATCGCACCAGCTCCACCGCGTAGCGGAACTCACCGAGCCCGCCGCCCGCGCCCGAGGGCAGATCGCCGCGCAATGCGACCAGTCGGCGTACCCCGTGATCGCGGTAGGCCCGCAACAGGTCCAGCAGCTCAGCGCGCGAGGAGGAGATGCATGAGATATGCGGAGCGGCATCGACGCTGCCCTCGCGCTGGATCTCCAGCACCGTCTCCAGCGTGCGGTCACGGGTGGAACCGCCGGCTCCGAAGGTCACGGAGAAATACTCGGGTCCCAGGGCTGCGAGGCGAGCGCGGGCCTTGCGCAGGCGCTCGGCTCCCTCCTCGTTCTTGGGTGGGAAAAATTCGAAGCTGAACACCGGATCGGTATTCGTGGGTTGGTTCATGCTGTGTCCTCAAAGGATTCGAAAGAGAGACGGGTGCCGACCGATTCCGTCATCGCGGGTGCCGGTGGCACGCGGCGATCCATCCCGGCGCGCACAGGGACACCTCCGCCGTTCTGCGCCCGGCCCCGATCAGAGGTGGCCGATAGCGCGTGTCCGTGGCGGATCTCGGGTGACGGGTGCGGGCAGGGACACGGTCGGTCTGCGGCCAAAACAGGCCGCTCCGGGGAGGCAGCGGCGCGTGGTGCAGCGGAGGCCACCACGCGCCAATGCCATTTCCCGCTGCCCCGACGGGGACGTCGGGCGCCCACTCAGTAGCGGTAGTGCTCCGGCTTGAACGGACCTTCGACCGGCAGGCCGAGATACGCCGCCTGCTCCGGCGTCATCCGGGTCAGGTTGGCCCCGAGCTTCTGCAGGTGCAGGGCCGCGACCTTCTCGTCCAGATGTTTCGGCAGCACGTAGACCTTGTTCTCGTAGCGGTCGCCGTGGGCGAACAGTTCGATCTGGGCCATGGTCTGGTTGGTGAACGAATTGGACATCACGAAGCTCGGGTGCCCGGTGCCGCAGCCCAGGTTCACCAGCCGGCCCTCGGCCAGCATGATGATGCGCTTGCCATCGGGGAAGATCACGTGATCGACCTGCGGCTTGATGTTTTCCCACTGGTATTGGC
This sequence comes from Thioalkalivibrio sp., assembly GCA_003553165.1. Taxonomy (GTDB): domain Bacteria; phylum Pseudomonadota; class Gammaproteobacteria; order Ectothiorhodospirales; family Ectothiorhodospiraceae; genus Thioalkalivibrio. The sequence goes on along the minus strand of PUOZ01000145.1, from coordinate 128 downwards.
GCAGGCTCGCGACGTCGATTTCCGAGTCGAAATGCCCGATGTTGCAGACGATGGCCTGGTTCTTCATGGCCGCCATGTGATCGTGGTTGATCACGTTCATGTTGCCGGTGGCGGTGACGAAGATGTCG
>PUOZ01000346.1 GCA_003553165.1 Thioalkalivibrio sp. | reverse complement strand
GGAAAAACCACGGACAGGAACAACAGAAGCGAAGGGATCGCTGCAGCCATCCGCTGAAGACTCATGCGTGTCATCTCATTCTCCTGGGGGAAGGGTGCTCTAAAATGGGCTCTATAACATAAGGGGGCGATAATACAGAACAAAAAGTCTATTCGGATTATTCAGTGGCTTCTGTTCTCAAGTCAAGACTCGGGCGAGGTGACGGGCGCAGGACCCTGGCTGTCGATCAGCCCCTTCATGACGTTCGTGCCTCACAGATTATAATAATGTGCTGATATGGTTTATTGGTTAGCGCCAAAGCTCCGCCGTTCGGTCGCCGAGAGGGCTCGCCTCCCACAAGGGACGCCCGTACCTTTTAGGGCCTGGTTTTTGCGGCCAAAAAGCGCCTTCTAAGGGCTTATCTTGGGGCGTTTTCGGATCGATGGCTTTACGGATCAATGGGTTGTCTTGGTCCGACCCCGCTGTTGCTGCCTGCTCAGGTCGATGGCGCCGTATCGAAATCATGGGCCCAGGCAAGGGATTCCAGGTACAACCTTCCGATCTGGGTTTCGTCGAGGTTCCGGAAGCGGCGGGTGCCGGAGGGATGTTCTGATTCGAAGGCCACTGCACAGCGCAGGGCTTCGCCCATTGGACCTTCGTAATGCAACAGCGCGGCATTGACTTCTGTGCTCAGCGGCAGTTCCTGGAGCACATGTTCCATGGGTATTTGCAGGAAATGCTCCAGGTTGGAAAACAGCCCCACAGTGAAGAAGCTGTCGACCTTTTCCAAAGAGGTGGTCTCGGCGAGGCGTTGCGCCATGCGGGCCCGCACGAGTGAGGTTGTCAGATGTTCACTCTGCCCTTCCTGGAGGCTGCGGAGGGTCATGATCATGATCCAGTTCCGGATGGCATCCTGCCCCAGATATACGATGGCATGCCGAATGGACTCGATGGATCTGCTGGTGCCGTAGAAGGCTGAATTGGTAAAACGCAATAAGTGGTAGCTCAGGGAGACGTCCCGGGAAATGTGCGCCTCCAGATCCTTTGTCTGCAGCTCGGGCAGGTAGAGATTTTTGATCAGATCGACGACCGCCAACCGACTTGTCGGCATGCGCTGCCCGTGAATCACCGTCGGGCGGCTCAGGTAATAGCCTTGGAAATAATCGAAACCAAGGGAAAGGCACGTTTCATATTCCTCGAGGGTTTCCACCTTCTCGGCAAGAAGCTTCAGTTTGTATGGTTCCAGCTGTCTTACGTGTTCACGCAACTGCGCGGGTGTGAGGCTCTTCAAATCGATTTTCACGATTGAAGCCAGCTTCAGGAGCGGTACATGGTTCTCATGGTAGATATAGTCGTCCAGGGCGATGACATAGCCCCGTTCTCTGAGTGATTGAACGGCGGCGACCACTTCGTCGTCAATCTCGATGTCCTCGAGCAATTCAAGCACGACCCGCTGGGTGGGTAGGGCGTCTGTCACGCTTCCCATGAGAAAGGGACGAGTGAGATTGATGAAGGCGAGCCTGTCGCCGACAAGACGATGGAGCCCGATGTCCATCAGGATGTTTTGGAACACTTCATAGGTGGCTGCGTCGCCGCTTTCGAAACGGGCCGAAGCCTCGTTCCTGGCACGGAAGAGCAGTTCGTAGGCGTACGTCTTTCCGTCGCGATCGTAAATGGGCTGTCGCCCGACAAAGACTTCGTCCATGTGCCTGCTCCCGCGGCCATCTGCGCGGCTCTGCGCCGTTGTCAGTCTATCAGACGGACTCGCTAACCAGTTACGTTTTTTCAGGTATGGCGCCCGGTACAGGCGGTTTTCCGGGCACCCGCCGCTGAGCCCTGTTCTGTGTTCGGGACACGATGACCGGCGGCGCCGCGCCGCTGTTCGCGCATCGTCCGGCTTCGGTTCGTTCTTCGCCCAGGTAGCCGGCCGCCAACACCGACATGGGGCTGCCAGGCAGTCGCGCTGGTGGGCTGATCGTTGGTTCTTGGGCCTTGTTCGCACCTCGGGGTTGCGGGCGAGGGAGCCGGAATCAGCCCGGCACCAATCGATCCCGGTAGTCGGCGCAGGCCAGTGCCAGACGCGCCAGGTGGGAGGCGCTCTTGGCGCCCATCTTCTGCATCAGGTGGCCCCGGTGAATCTCCACCGTGCGCACGCTCACGTCGAGCTGTCGGGCGATCAACTTGTTCGGCTGACCGTCCAGCAGGGCCTCGAGAACCTGCCGTTCGCGCGGGGTCAAAGAGGTCAGCCGTTCCTCGACCTCGGCCATCTCCGCAGCGCCGGCACGTTGTGCCGCGTCCAGCGCCAGGGCGTGACGAACCCCCTCGATCAAGGCGTCATCGTGGAAGGGCTTTTCCAGGAAATCCAGGGCGCCTTCGTTGACGGCCCTGACCGCCATCGGGATGTCTCCGTGGCCGGTGATGAAGATCACGGGCATGCCGACACTGCGCGCCTTGAGCTGGCGATGCAGGGTCAGTCCGTCCATGTCAGGGAGACGTACGTCCAGGAGCAGGCACCCCGGGGTGGTATCGTCGACGGCTGCGAGCACCGAGCCGGCGTCGGCAAAGGCGGTGACGCGGAAATCCTCGGTCTTCAGGAGCAGGCTGACGGCAGTGCGCACGTCGGCATCGTCATCAACGAGGTAGACCTGGGGGAGTCTAGGTGCGGGCATCGCGGTCCTCCACGGGCAGGGTGAATTGGAACTCGGCACCGCCTGCCTCACGGTTGCGGGCGGTCAGGTGTCCGCCATGTGCCTCGACCAGGGATCGGCTGATGGATAGCCCCAGACCCAGGCCGCCGGACTTCCACGTGGCGAAGGGGTCGAAGAGAGCGGGCAGGCGATGCTCCGGAATCCCCGGGCCGTTGTCGGTGACGGTGATCCTCAGTTCGGTATCCTCTCCTTGTACCGACAGGCGCACCTGGCGATCCGAACGGCCCTCCGTGGCCTCCATGGCGTTGCGCAGCAGATTCACGAGGACCTGCTCCATCTGTACCGGCGCAGCCTTGATCCGGGGTAGCGCGTTCGGCACCGAGACGTCCATCTGCACGCGGCCTCGCCGCAGTTCGGGACGCAACAGATCCAGCACGGGCCGCAACAGATCCGGCAGGGCGATGGAAGAGAACTCAGGGCTGTGCCCTGCGGCAAAGGCGCGCATCTGCCGGACGGTTTCGGCCGCCCGGTGTGCGCTTGCGTCGAGTTGTGCCAGCGCATCCTTGAGCTCTTCCATCCTGCCGCGTTCGAGCAGGCGCTTGCTGGCCTGAGCATAGCTGGCAAGGGCACACAGCGGCTGGTTGAGTTCGTGGGCCAGGCCGGCGGACAACTCGCCGAGTGTGCTCAATCTCCCGGCGCGGGCAAGGTCGTCCAGGTGTTGCCGGGCGCGAGCCTCAGCAGCCTCGCGTTCGCCGCGCATAGCGCTGAGTACCAGGGCCGTCAGCACCAGCAACGCCAGTTGTGCATTTAATGAGAGCAGGCTCACTTCCAGTCCCATCTCCGCAAACGGTCCCATGCCCCAGCCCGTACCGGAGAGCGCGATCGCGCCGGCCGCCATGGTCAGGCCCGTGGTGATATGGACCGGACAGCGCACCGCCGCCAGCATCACCAGTGGAAACACTGCATAGGACAGCGGCATGGCGATGCCGGTCGGCAGATGTCCGGCATAGACCAAGCCAGCGATGGCGACGAGACTGAAACCCAGGGCTGCTGCCCGCGCGTGGTTCTGTTCGGCGTGCCGGGTGAGGCCCGCCCCCAGCCACGTGAGGAGTACCGGCGCCACCAGCATCAGTCCCATGAGATCCGCCATCCAGCATAGCCACCAGGTATTGCTGAAGCGCAGGCTTTCCATGCCCGCGGCCATGCCCCAGGCGCCTGCGGTCGCGGCCGAGCCCGAGGCTGCGAGACCGCCTATCAGGAGCAGCAACCACACGTCGCGCAGGCGCTCGAACCGTGCTGAAAACCCGAAACGGCGCAGGCCATGGGTGCCCAGGGCCACGCCGGCGAGGGTGGCGACGACACTGCCCAGGGCTTCGGGCAGGGGCATCATCGGGCTGGTGAACTGCCAGGTAATCAGCGACGCGGCGATGCCCAACGCCGGCAGCAGCCGGTAGCCGTAGACGTAGACGAAGGCCAGGCCCACACCCGTGGCGGGCCAGACCAGGGGTATTCCGTAGGCGTCTGGCGTGAACACAAAGCCCCACAAACCCACGGCATAATAAAGGGCGATCAGCATGACGCTGCGGCCCGCAAGCCAGACCCAGGGGGCGGACGTCTCCGTGCGGGAATGGGGGCGGGCCAGGGGCAGTGGGGCCGTCGACATGGATGGACCTGGGCTGGGGTTCTTGGACGAGTCTAGGCGAAAGGCGGGCAGGCTGGCATACGGGTTTTTCCGTAGGACGGAGTAGGACGGTGTCATCCGCCCGGTGCTTCCGTTGGGCGAAAAAGGCCAGCATCATCCGTTATCCAGCCGGTCTCGAAGTCCAGTGTGCGTGTCCTGGCCACCGCAGGGACAGCGGACGCACGCCCTGCGATCCCTTCCAGCCTACGGGGGGTCGTGCCGTCGTTTATCGTTGCACCAGTGCAGGAACTCTCAGCTCAAGGAAACGCGATGGCAAACAACGGAACCACCGAAGAATTCCGGCTCGATCCGCGCCTGGCACAGGATACCGTCCACGTCACCGATTTTCCGTTTTGCCGCCTGTTGCTGATGCGCAATGCGGATTACCCGTGGTTCATCCTGGTCCCGCGCCTGGTCGGGGTCACGGAGCTCCATCGGCTCTCGGTCCCGGACCTGGCCCGATTGATGGAGGAGTCCCGGGTCCTCGCGACGGCCATGGAAGCGGCCTTTGCACCCAGGGCCCTCAACGTGGCCAAGCTCGGCAACGTGGTGCCGCAGCTGCATCTGCACCACGTTGCGCGTGTCCCGGGAGATGCCGCATGGCCGGGCCCGGTCTGGGGCCGGCCCGTGGGTGCTCTGCATGATCACGCGAGTGCCAAGGCGATGATCGCGCGGTTATTGGGTCACATGGCCGCGGGCCCTGAAACGGCGGAGTAGAAACGCCATCCTGTCCGGCGAGTCTCTTTGCAGGATCACTGTGGCGCTTGCGCCTACCTGATCATCACGGAAGCTCCGCAGGCCGTGTTGCCGAGCGCGGTGTACTCGCCGCGTTGGCCGTCCCCCGTAGGAGGCGAGCCATCTCGCCGATCTGCAGCCGGGAAACCCATCGGCCAGGGGCCGGCCTCCTCTATCGACGCCGGGGATCATCCAACTCCCCATAGCGGCGGCAAGCCGCCGCACTCGACAGAGGTTCTTGATTTCATCGTCAGCGGTGCCGCGGGTCCGAGGACACGAGAGGGAGGGTGGGCGGCAAAATGGCGCATAAAAAAGGCCCGGACCTTGCGGACCGGGCCTCGCGTTCAACCGGCAGGCCGGTTGGTTGCTTTCTTCAGGCAGCCTTACTCGGCGTCAGGGGCCTGGGGGGCCTGAGGGGCGCCCCAGGGACCGCCCCAGGGACCGCCGTAGGGTGCGCCGTAGTAGGGACGGTAGCCGTAGCCGTAGGGACGACCATAGCCGTAGGCATCGCCATAGCCGCGGCCGTAACCATGGCCGGCGCCGCGTCCGCGGG
>PUOZ01000054.1 GCA_003553165.1 Thioalkalivibrio sp. | reverse complement strand
TGAGGGACGACGCCCGCCCTCGGTGATGCGATCGCATCACCGAGGGCGGGCGTCGTCCCTCAGTTTCGATTGCCGGTGGCGTCGTCGATCGCTTCGCCCGCATCCTCCGCGGCTTCATCGATAGCCCGACCCGTCCGTTCCGCGGGGCCCGGCGGATCGATTGCATCCTCCGCTTCCTGGGCCGCCTCATCGATTGCGTCTTCCGCTTCCTGGACCGTCTCATCGATGTCTTCGCCCACCTCTTCCGCCGGACCGGGATCGGAGCATCCGACCAGCAGGATCAGGGAAACGAGAACGACCGGGATCCACATCTTCAGTAGCGAACTCATGGCATCTCCTCTTTGGAATGGTTGGGAACGGTACTTTCCCGCTCACGAAGGGGGTCAGGCGGACCCTGCTTCAGAAGGGTGCGCCGCGCCAGCGAGACGGAGGCGCGGGGCTGGCCTCGCTACGGCATTCACCGCTGCAGATTCGCTGACCAGGCCCGGTCTCCGGGTGGCTCAGCAAAAGCGAATCCGACTCCGGGGTCAGTCCTTCTGCGCCACTATTTCAACCTAGCACAAGATCTCCCAGCCTTTACAGTCCGGAAAACACCCACGGGAAACCAACAGCGCGGATGGGGTAAGTTAGGGGGAGGGCCATCATGTCAGGACTGCGATTCTGACGCGGCCCTGGAACACAGGAGGGTATGCCATGCCATCGATCGTCACACTCACCATGAACCCGGCACTCGATCTCAGCACCTCGGTTGACAAGGTGGTGAGCAAACACAAGCTGCGCTGCTCTGGTACTCGATTCGACCCGGGCGGAGGCGGCGTCAACGTCGCCCGCGTGATCCAGCGGCTGGGCGGTCAGGCCGGGGCGCTCTATGCCGTGGGTGGTCCGCTCGGAGAGGTGTACCAGGGTCTGCTCGAGGCGGAACTGGATGGCGCGACCCCCATCATGATCGAGGGCAACACCCGCCAAAGCCTGAACGTGTCCGAAACCTCGACCGGCGACGAGTACCGCTTCGTCCTGGAAGGCCCCAAGTGGCGGGAGGAGGAGTGGCGAGGGGCATTGGACAGGGTCGAGGAGAGACTCTCCGGTGGCGCGTTCGTGGTGGTCAGCGGTAGCCTGCCCGAAGGCGTGCCCGACGATTTCACGGCACGCGTTGCACGCCTGGCCAAGCGGGCCAAGGCCCGATGCGTGGTCGATGCGTCCGGAGCGGCTCTCGAAGCGGCCCTGGAAGAGGGTGTATTCCTGATCAAGCCCAACCGTCGCGAATTGAGCGATTTGACCGATGCCGACCTCGACACGAGGGAGGAGCAGGAAGCGGCGCTGCGCAAGATCGTTGCGGACGGCGGCTCCGAAATCGTGGCTCTGAGTCTGGGCGGTGACGGGGCGCTGTTCGCATCGGCCGATGGTGTCTTCCAGATCGGGGCGCCAGAGGTGGAGCCGCGGAGCGCAGTGGGCGCGGGTGACAGCTTCGTGGCGGCCCTGGTGCTCCGTCTGGCCGACGGTAAGTCGTTGCAGGATGCGGCTCGGTACGCCGTGGCGGCGGGTGCCGCCGCATTGCTGAGCGAGGGCACCGAGATGTGCCGTGCGGAGGATGTCGAGAAGTTGTACGAAGAGCTGCGAGCTTGAAGCAGCCCGAGGTCATGGACGGCAATGGCGTCGTTGCCGGCGCCGGGACACGGAGAAGGAGATGCTAGAAGGCCGTCGGACTGTCCACGGGCCGTCGGCCCGAGAACCTGGCTCCCGGCCAGGAGGATTGCCGGTCGCCACCTATTCGGTGGTTGCACGTGATGCGCAGACGGGCCACCTGGGCGTGGCCGTGCAATCGCACTACTTTTCGGTCGGCAGTGTCAGCCCGCACGCGGAGGCCGGCGTGGGTGCCGTGACCATCCAGTCCTTCGCCAAACCCAGCTACGGCACGGAAGGCCTGCGCCTGATCCGGGAGGGTGCGTCGGCCCATGAGGCGCTTGCGACCTTGCGGGGCAGGGACGAGCACGCGGAATACCGACAGTCTGCGATGGTGGACACCCAGGGCCGCGTTGCGGTCTACACCGGCGAACGTTGCATTCCCGAAGCGGGCCATCACGCGGGTGATGGGTATGCCTGCTTGGGTAACATGCTGGTCGAACCGGGAATCTGGAAGAGGATGGGAACTGCCTTCGAAAGTGAGCAAGGCGAACTCGTCGACCGGTTGATCGCCTCCCTGGAGGCCGCGCAGTCGGCCGGCGGCGACCTGCGCGGCCGGCGGTCTGCCGCAGTGATCGTCGTCAACACCGAGTCGTCTGGGGATCCAGCAGTGGATGTCCTGTTCAATCTCCGGGTCGAAGACCACGATCAACCGCTGCAGGAGCTGCAGCGGTTGATCACCCTGAAGAAGGCCTTTCATCACAACAGTCGCGGCGACCATCATCTGCGCAATGGCGATGTCGATGCCGCGTTACGGGAGTTCTCCATGGCGGTTTCCATGGCGCCTGCCCACGAGGAACTCGTTTTCTGGCAGGCCGTGGCCATGGCGGTCGCCGGATTCCGGAAAGAGGCGGAGCCACTGTTTCGGGAGCTGTTCGATGCTTCAAGCAACTGGCGGCTGCTGGCGGAACGTGTGGCCAAGTCACGGTATCTGCCCGAAGGGTCGCACGCGCTGGATGCGGTCCTTGCCGATCGGCAGGAAGGATTCTGACACCAAGGAGGGCGGGCGTTGGGTGGAGAAAAACTGACGGGTGGTCTTCGCAGGGATCGAATCGGGTGATTCCACTCTGGTTCAAGCTGTCCTATCTGGTCTTCGTGGCCGCACTAATACCGGCCTACACGCTGGAACACGGCCTGGTGAATTTTCTCTGGTTCTCCAATGTGGCGCTGATTGGCGGGCTGCTGGCTGCATGGCTGGAGAGCCGACGCCTCGCGAGCATGATGGCGGTTGCGGTTGCACTCCTGGAGATGGGCTGGATCTTCGATTTCCTGCTCAGCCTGGTGCTGGGTGGACCTACGCCGCTCGGGATCGTCGACTACATGTACGACCCGGACATCGCGCTGCACGTGCGCCTGCTCTCGCTCTACCACCTTCTTCTGCCCTTCGCACTGTTCTGGATGGTATGGCGACTGGGTTACGACCGGGAGGCTTGGAAGGTCTGGGTGTCTGTGGGTTGCCTGATCCTGCTTCTCAGCTTCTGGCTTTCCACCCCGGAGCGGAACATCAACTGGGTGTGGGGTCCGGTGGGGCAGGCGCAGGAATGGACGCCGCCCTACGTCTGGTTCGGGATCGTGCTTGCTGTCTGTTGCGCAGCCTGGTGGCTGACACACCGGGTCCTGCTTGCCGTAATGCGGGGCTTCGATCGCAACGACTGATCCGCCCCGGTATTTTGCGGGCGGATCGGCAGGCCCTCACAACAGCGTTCTGGCGGCCGTCTGCACCGGATCCCAGACTGGCGAGAAGGGCGGTGCATAGGAGAGGTCCATGTACACGAGCTGTTCCGCCGTGAGTCCTGCGGTGATCGCGGCGGCGATGGTGTCGATCCGCTTGGCGGCGCCTGTTCCGCCCACGATCTGGCCGCCGAGCAGACGCCCGGTTGCTTCCTCCGCCAGCAGCTTTACCTTGACCTTGGCGGTACCCGGGAAGTAGTGCGAGCGGGTCAGGGCGTCGACGGTCCTGGCCCTGAACGGTATCCCGATCTCTTCCGCTTCGCTTGCGGACAGGCCCGTGCGGGAGATCTCCAGATCCTGGAACCGGGTGATGGCGGTGCCAAGCACCCCGGGAAACTCCATCGTTCCGCCGCTGATGTTGATGCCCGCCACCAGTCCGTGCTTGTTGGCGACGGTCCCCAGTGCGATGAAGACCTGCCTTTCCTTTACGAGGTGGAATGACTCGGCGCAGTCGCCCGCTGCCCAGATACGGGGCACCGAGGTCTCGAGGCGCTTGTTCACCTTGATTGCGCCGTTGGCACCGAGGTCGATGCCGGCCGCTTCCGCCAGTTCGGCATTGGGGCGTACGCCGATGCCCAGGATCACCAGATCGGCCTCGAGGGTCTGCCGGTCGGTGACCACGGCACGGAGTGTACCGTTCGCATCGGTCTCGAAGCGCTCCAGTTTCTCGCGCAGAAAGACGCGGACACCGGCATCCCTCATGGCCTGGCTGATCGACTCCGCGACATCGGCATCCATGCTGACCATCACCTCCGGCGCCATGTCAATCAATGCGACCTCGAGACCCCGCTCCAGCAGCGCCTCCGCCATCTCGATGCCGATGTAGCCGCCGCCGACGATCACGGCCTTCTTGGGACTTCGATTCTCCACGTACTCGAAGACCTCGATACCGCTTTGCAGCGTCGACAGGCTGAAGATGCCGTCGGCATCGATGTTGGGCAGGTCGGGAACGATGGGGGAGGCGCCGGTGGCGATCAGAAGGTGGTCCCAGTCTTCCCAGAAGGTCGCGTCCTGCTCCAGTTCCCGGACCTGGACGCGCCTCTGTTCCGTATCGATCTGCAGCACCTCGTGCAGCGTGCGCACATCGATGTTCTGTTTTTCCCGGAACACCTCGGGTCTGCGCGCGATCAGGCGATCGGACGATTCCACCTGGCCGGCGATGAAGTAGGGCATGCCGCAGGCTGCATAGGAGGTATGCCGTCCGCGCTCGAACACCACGATCTCGCGATCCGGGTGTTCGCGCCGGACCTTGGACGCCGCGCTCATTCCTGCGGCATCGCCGCCGATGACAACGAGTTTTCCTGTGTTCATGGGGCACCTCGAAGGACGTGTGTCGGTGGTGTGGGGGTTCCTGGCGGGTGGGGCTATTGCTGCACGCCCCGGAACGCCATGGCCGCACGGCCCACTAGTTCTGCTGCAGGACTTCGCGGTAGCTCTGCTCCGCGAACATCGACACCGCCATCCGGACGGTGGGCATGCGAATGCAGTTGTTGAAGACCTTGGGACCATGTACGAACAGGATCTCCGGCTTCACGTTTACGTGCGGCATGCCCCGCTGTGCGGCCTCGAGGCTCTCCCATTCCACCATCACCACGTACTCGGCAGGGATGGTGTAGCCCTCCCAGACCTCGGCAGTGCGCTGCAGCTTGGCCCCGGGTGTGTCCTTCATGCGTTCCATGATCGATTCCACCGTGGCGTGCCCGGATCCCAGTGTGGAGATGCCGACACGCTTCAGGATCTGGTAGCCGATCATGCCATTGGTCTCGCGGAGCAGTTCCATGGTCTGGATCTCTCCGTCTTCGAACTCCGCCTCCTTGCCCGGACGCACGTGGTGGGTCGCCAGCACGGTCACGGTCCGTCCGGAGTCCACCGCAAGATGCGCCAGGTTCTGGCCGGCCGCACGCGCGTGCTCGAACTGGTTCAGTGACACCAGCTTGGGCATGTGGCTCTTCACGATCCGGTACACCGGTTCCTCGGGCCCGTCCAGCAGCACGTTGCCGCACTTGTCGCAGGCGGTGACGACAACATCCTCGAAGGTCTCGTGGAAATCTTCGTGGGCCTCCAGGCTTTCCCAGTAAGTGAACTGGTCGATCCAGATGTGTGAGAGTTCCTGCGCCATGTCGGTGCTTGCGCCCCAGCGCATGCCCATCGGGCAGCTGCCGGTCTGGCGCATCAGATCGAAGCCCTGGA
>PUOZ01000203.1 GCA_003553165.1 Thioalkalivibrio sp. | reverse complement strand
TTCGGGAACGTCACCCTGGAAGCGATGGCCAGCGGTCTGGCAGTGGTGGCCTTCGACTACGCGGCGGCCCGTGAACATCTCGTCGATGGCCGCAACGGGCGGACCGCAGGCTGCACGGACGATCCGGGATTCGTCGAAGCCGTCGCCGAACTGGCCAGCGACCGGGTGCAGACGACCCGTCTCGCTGCGGCGGCCAGGGAAAGTGCGCTGGAGATCGACTGGTCACGCATCTTCGAACGTTACGAAAGCTTCCTGGAGCAATGCCTGGAGACTGAACATGGCTGACTCAATGCTGACGTCTTCTTCGCCGTCTCTCGCCCGGATGCGGGCATGGGATCTCTCTTTGTGCAGGCTGCTCAACCGCGCCAACCGCCGTGAGTACGTGGGTCGGGCCTTCGCGCTGTTCAGCCGCCTCGGCGACGGGGTGTTCTGGTATACCCTGATGCTGCTGCTGCCGCTAGTGCACGGCCTGAGTGCCTTGGCCGTCAGCCTGCACATGGCGGTCACCGGTGCCGTGGGCCTCGCGATCTACAAGTGGCTGAAGGCGCGCACCAGCCGTCCACGGCCCTTCATGGTCAGCGATACGATCATCCGCCGGGTCCCGCCCCTGGATGAGTACAGCTTTCCCTCCGGCCACACCCTGCACGCGGTGGCCTTCTCGATCGTCCTGCTGAGCCATCTGCCGCAGTGGTTCTGGGTGGTCGTGCCGTTCACGGCCTTGGTGGCGATCTCCCGCCCGGTGCTGGGTCTGCACTATCCCAGCGACGTGCTGGCCGGCGCGGTAATCGGCGCGCTGGTTGCCGGCACGTCCGTCTCGCTGGCGCCGCTGCTGCTGGCCTGAACGCGGGCCGCGGACCGTCGACCGAAAATGCGCAGCGGCCTCATCTGTGATGGGCCAGCTGCAGGGCCCTGAGTTGGGGCATCTTCTTGAGTTGGTGACCCTGCATCCGCCGCAGGATGGCGTCGAGGGTGCGCACAGCGGACACGATGAAAGGGCCCTTGTTAAGCATCACACATTCGGCCCGACCGGACATCGCTGCATCGCTCAACTCCGGGCGTGAGATGGCCCCGGTCTTCGCCAGGGTCTCCAGGACCTGGGTGGCCCAGATCACTGGTACGTGCCCCGCCTCGGCCAGCCACAGGATCTCCTCCTGAATCTCCGCGAGACGCTCCCCGCCGATCTCAACCGCGAGATCGCCCCGGGCGATCATCACCGCCAGTGGATGCTTGCCTATGGTGCTGAGCATAATCTCGGGCAGGTTCCGCAGCGCCCGCTCGGTCTCGATCTTGGCAACGATTCCCATGCCGCCCGCGCCTCTCCGTTCCAGCTCGCTCATCAACACCCGCATGTCGGTGGCCGTCTCGACGAACGAAAAACCGACCAGGTCGGCATGGTGCACCACGAAATCCAGATCCTGCAGGTCCTTGTCGCTGAGCGGCCCCAGTTCCAGGGCGGCCCCCGGCAGGTTGATCCCCTTGTCGGCACGCAGACGAAAGCCCCCCGGTGGCGCCTGGGTGACGCGTAGCAGGACAGAATCCGGATGGATCTCCTCCACCACCGCTCCGGCCTTGCCATCGTCGATCCATACGGGCTGTCCGGGGTGCAGCCGTTCGAGCACCACGGCCGCCGTGATGCCGACGCGCGCGGGCTCGATCATCTGCCCGGAGCCATCCCTGCGGGCCGGCCGGCCCGGGAGTTCGGGACCGGTCAAGCGCAGCAGGTCGCCCTGCAGCAGCCGGATCTTGACCGGCCGGGTCCGGTACCCGGAGAGCCGGATCGGCTGAGAGTCCACCGGAAGCCAGCGACCCGACCGCATCCGCAGCACCCGCAGATCGGTCTCCGGACCCATGCGGGCGTTCTTGTGGCAACGGGTCAGCCACCCTCCGTCGTCGAGGGCCCGATCGACTTCAAGAACCCGTCGCTTGCCGCGAAGATCGGTGAATTCCAACCGATCCCCGGCCTCGATGAGATCGGTACCCCGGGGATCCAGCATCAGGCAGGAATCCACCTCGCTCACCGGCATCGCGGGTTCCTGCGCCGAGTACGACCGAAGTGTGAGCAGCGCCGGTCCAGCCACGGCTCCCGTTACCGCCCGGGGTGGCCTCAGGCGAATCCACGACGGCGCCTCTTCCAGGGAGCCAGTCCGGATCTTGTGGCCGGCGAGGTCCATCAACACCCGGCAGTTGCGGCCAACGATCTGCTCGGCACGACGAAGATGATCGATCATGCGCCGCCATGAATCCACGTCGTCGTGCGCGCAATTGATTCGGGCGCAGTCCATCCCGGACTCCAGAAAGGCGCGGACCAGGTCCTCGTTCGATGCCGCCTCAGTCGGCATGGTCACCATGATCCGCGCGGCCCGCTGGGGTTGCGGCGAGCCGAACAGCTTCCGCGTGTGGATGGTCAGCAGATCGTTGCCGGCATCGAACCCCGGAGCCTGTGGCGGATCGAGGACCGGGTCGGTTTCTGCGCACAGCGCGGCAAGAACGTGGATCACCTGGTCGATACTGGCCACGACATGGGCCTCGACGCGTCCCAGAGAGGACAGGCCCTGTCGAGCGAGGCGAAGCTGGAGGGGCCGCAGATCGCGGCATCGCAGCGCCAGATAATGCGCGAGATTGTGGGCGCTGGCAGGATAACGGCCGTCCTCGTCGGCCCACGACAGGGCGCGAAGGCGGGCCGCTGCGCCCAGCATCAATTCCTGGCGCAGCACCAGCAATTCGTCCAGGAGGGCCCTTCTTTCGGCGGCCCGCGCTTCCTCGTCAGTCGGAGTCATGGGGCGCCTAAGTAGCATGCCCATGTGACACCCCGATGACAGCAGCGCCGCTTCGGGGCACACCGCGGCCCCCCGATACCAGAATGCTTCCAAAGATACGGTCCCGCTTTTTCACTGGAACCAATAGGGGGCGCGGAAAGATCGGCCGCAGCATTCACAACCGCTTCATGTCCTGGTCACCGGCCTGTCACTCTCCGCCTGCAAGATGCAGTCACGTGGGAGCGGACAGGGGTGAACACGCCACGTGAAGTCGGTTCCGGACCGCTACCGCCGGCATTTCCTCCGTGGACCCGCACTGGTATCTTGATGATTCCAAGCGCCGCATGGCGCACCACCGGGTCCCCATTCGCCAGGAGCCCCATGCGTGTCCTGATGATCTCGGACGTCTACTTCCCCCGCATCAACGGCGTATCCACCTCGATCCAGACCTTCCGGCGCGATCTCGCGGCCTTGGGCCAGCAGGTGGACCTATTGGCCCCGGCGTATCCAGGCCGTGCGGACGCAGATGAGGAAGGCATCCTGCGCATCGCTTCGCGCTATCTCTTTTTCGACCCGGAAGACCGGATGATGTCTGCACGGGCGATCCGCAGTCAGCTCCCCGAGCTGCGCCGGCGGCGCTACGACCTGGTCCACATTCAGACCCCCTTCGTGGCCCATTATCTGGGGCTGCGCATTGCCCGCGAACTCGATGTGCCGGTCGTGGAGACCTATCACACCCACTTCGAGGAATATCTCTACCACTACCTGCCCTGGCTGCCCGCGACTTGGCTGCGTGGGGCGGCGCGGCGTTTCACCCGCAGCCAGTGCAACCAGGTCGACGCGGTGGTCGTGCCATCCACACCGGTTCTTGACGCACTGGCCGCCTATGGCGTGGCAACCCCGATGCAGATCATCCCCACCGGCCTCGACCTCGATCGCTTCCAGGCTGGCGACGGCGCAAGATTCCGTCGCCAGCATGGGATTCCTCCCGACCGTCCGGTCCTGGCGCACGTGGGTCGGGTCGCCCACGAAAAGAACATCGACTTCCTGCTGCAGGTCCTGCAACGGGTGCGTGAGACGCTCCCCGATGTGCTCCTGATGATCGTCGGCGAGGGGCCGGCCCGACGCCACCTGGAGCGACTGGGCGAACGTCTGGGTCTCGGGCAGAACCTGTTGTTCGTCGGTTATCTCGATCGGGAGCGTGAACTGCTCGACTGTTACCGTGCCGGGAACGTCTTCGTGTTCGCCTCGCGCACGGAGACCCAGGGCCTGGTGTTGCTGGAGTCGATGGCGCTGGGTGTCCCGGTGGTCGCACTGGCCGAGATGGGCACCAAGGATATCCTCGGTCCGGCGCGCGGCGCCTTGGTGGCCGAGGACGACATCGGAGACTTTGCCGACAAGGTACTGCGCCTGCTACAAGAGCCCGACCTGCGCGCGGAACTGTCCGCGGACGCGCTTGCCTACGTGGAGACCTGGTCCGGCCCCGCGCTCGCGCAGCGGTTGCTGGACCTCTACCGATCCCTGCTCAGGCCGGCTGCATGAGGCAGGCATCGACCCGGATGCCCCGCCCTGGCAACGTAACCGAAATGTCATACAGTATTGTGACACTGTTGCTTTTCGGGAGATGGCGATGACGGTGCGGATAGGCATCAACGGTTTCGGACGAATCGGGCGGCTCGCGCTGCGCGCGGCCTGGGGCCGGCAGGGCATCGAATTCGGGATGATCAACGAAAAGAACGGAGACGGAACCGTTTCCGCGCACCTCCTGGAGTTTGATTCGGTGCACGGACGCTGGCCGCATGCCATACAGGGAACACCGGATCAGGTCGGAATCGACGAACAGTGGATTGCGCACAGCAGCCACGACTCTCCCGGCGCGGTTCCCTGGGGCGATGCTGGCATCGACCTCGTGATCGAATCCAGCGGCCGGTTCCGTACCCTCGACTCGCTGGAACCCTACTTCGCGGCGGCAGTGAAAAAGGTCGTCGTCGCAGCTCCCGTCAAGGATCCCGCGGCCCTCAACGTCGTCGTGGGCGTGAATGCGCACCTGTACCAGGCCGACCGGCATCGGGTGGTGACCGCAGCGTCCTGCACCACCAACTGCCTCGCGCCAATCGTCAAGGTCCTGCATGACGCCATCGGCATTCGCCACGGCGCGATCCTGACGGTCCATGACATGACCAATACCCAGTCGCCAGTGGATCGACCACACGCCGACCTGCGCCGGGCCCGTGCCGCCGGAATCTCCCTGATCCCCACCACGACCGGTTCGGCCAAGGCCATCAGCGACATCTTTCCCGAGCTCGAGGGTCGCCTGAACGGTCACGCAGTGCGGGTGCCGCTGATGAATGCCTCGCTCACCGACTTCACCTTCGAGGCGGTGCGGCCCACCACGGTCGAGGAGGTCAACGGACTGCTGCTGGCGGCCGCCTCACAAGGCCCCCTGGCCGGCATTCTCGGATACGAGGAGCGTCCGCTGGTTTCGGTCGATTACCGAACGGACCCGCGCTCGGCGATCGTCGACGCACCCTCGACCATGGTGATCGACGGCACGCAGGTGAAGATCCTGGCCTGGTACGACAACGAGTGGGGTTACGCAAACCGGCTGGTGGAACTTGTCGAGCAGGTTGCCCGTTCCCTCTGACCAAATGCCGCAACCTCACTGAGACACCTGGAACACCAGGGCATCCCCCAGGGCGGCCTCTCTCGAAACGCGGCCTTCCAACCCATCGTCCGGATCTCCAAGTCATGGCATACAGCAATCACCGCGGACTGACCCGGGTCATCAAGGCCTTCGGCTATTCCTGGAACGGGCTCCGCTCGACCTTCAAGCACGAGGAGGCCTTCCGGCAGGAGCTCCTGCTGTGC
>PUOZ01000135.1 GCA_003553165.1 Thioalkalivibrio sp. | reverse complement strand
CATGTAGTCCTGCATTCCCTGCCGCAGCTTGTCCCGAAACTTCTCCGAGCTCACCTTCAGGCATTTCGCCATGGTGTCCATGTCGAAGTCGAACATGAAACTGCCGACCATCACCGTGGCATTGTTGATCCGGGCCGAGCCGGTGCCGCCGATCTTGCGCCCGTTCACATGGATGTCGTTCACCGGCCGGAAGACCGCCGGAACCCCCAGGGCCTGATAGGTCGCGAGTACCGGGGCCATGAAATGCGAGTAGATCGCCTCCACGCGGGCCGGCGCCATCGTGTAGGGGTACACGAAGTGAAAGAACATCTGGTCGCGGTTCAGGTACACCGCGCCGCCCCCGACATCGCGCCGGATCACCGGCAGCCCATGCAGCTCGCAATACGCCGTATCGACCTCCAGGTCGATGTCCTGATGGAGACCGACGGAGACGAAGGGTTGGGTCGGGTTGACCAGGGTCACCACGGGGTCATCGTCCGATTCCATGGCCTCGGCGACCGCATGGAAGATCGCCATCGACTCCAGTGGCGGGACGAAGCCGGCATCGATCACGCGGATTCGTTTCATGTTGGACTCCTCAATCGATTTTGTTTCAAAAGATACAGCTGCGCTGTCTCCAGGTCTTCCGGACGGGTGATCTTGATGTTCAGTGGGCTCCCCTCCACCAGTTGGGGTCGGTGACCCTGGAACTCCATCGCGCTCGCCTCGTCCGTGATGGTCACACCGGCGACGGCCGCCGCCTCCAGCGCCTCACGCAGCGCCTGAAGACGAAACATCTGGGGTGTCAACGCCCTCCAGACGCGGGCCCGATCCAGGGTCCGCTCCACCCGCCCCGCGCTGTCGGCAAGCTTCATGGTGTCGGTGCTCGGTGCCGCGAGCAGCCCCCCGACCGGATCCTCCCGCAGCGTATGCATCAGACGCTCCAAATCCTCGGTCGGAAGACAGGGCCGTGCGGCATCGTGAACCAGCACCCAGTCGTCCGGCGAAGCCTGTTGCGCAAGGAAATCCAGGCCATTGCGCACCGAGTCCGCACGTTCCTCCCCGCCTGCTACCCGAAACAGCCGTCCACCGCTCTCGGGAAGATCAACCGCATCGGGATCGACATCGCGCCCCAGCACGAGCACCACGCCACGAATGCCCGGATGCTCAAGGAAGATGCCGAGCGTATGACCCAGCACGCTGCGTGACCCCAGCGTCAGGAACTGCTTCGGACGACTGGCACCCATGCGTCGTCCCACGCCTGCTGCCGGGATCAGGGCCCAGAACGATGGCGTACCGCGCTCAGTCACGCGCACGACCAGTCGCGGGACTTCTCTCGCCCGGGGGATCCACCGGGAGAAAAAACACCTCGTCCTCGCGGATCATGCCCATGTCGCGCCGCGCACGTTCCTCGACCGCCTCCGAACCGCTGCGCAGATCCTCGACCTCTGCCTCCAGGGCTCGGTTCCGGATCCGGAGTTTCTCGTTCTCGATCTCCTGGAGACGCTGCGCCTCGCGCAACTCCTGCACGTACCGCCAACTTCCCTCGCCAAACCATAACGACCATTGCAGACCCAGCAGGGCAGCCAGGAGAATCGCGGTGAGCCAGCGCATCAGCGCCGATCCGCGCCGGTAATAGTCCGTTCAACCAGACCGGGGCGCGCGCGTGCGGGACTCCGGACGTCTGGAGGCTGCGGATTCAGGGTCGCCCCTCTCCAGGATTCCGGACACGCAGGCCCCGGCGAGCACTCACTCGCGCCTCTGCCCCTGGCCATCCCGAATCCACCCCTGGACCACAATCATGCACCCGTCACCGGGAAAGCCTTCAGCCCGGGATAGCTTGCCGCCCTGCCGAGCATCTCTTCGATCCGCATCAGCTGGTTGTACTTGGCCACCCGATCGGAGCGGGACAGCGATCCGGTCTTGATCTGCCCAACGCCCGTCGCGACGGCCAGGTCTGCGATCGTCACATCCTCGGTCTCACCGGAACGGTGCGAGATCACTGCGGTATAGTTCGCGGCCTTGGCCATGGCGATGGCTTCCATGGTCTCGGTCAGGGTGCCGATCTGGTTCACCTTGATCAGGATCGAATTGGCCACGCCCCGGTCGATGCCTTCCTTGAGGATCTCGGTGTTGGTGACGAAGAGATCGTCTCCCACCAACTGGACGCGCCCGCCCAACCGCTCCGTCATCACCTTCCAGCCGTCCCAGTCGTCTTCGGCCATACCGTCCTCGATGGTCAGAATCGGGTACTGGTCGACCCAGCGGCCGAGGTAGTCGGTGAATTCCTCGGCCGAGAAATCGCGTCCTTCGGAGGCCAGGTGGTAGCGTCCGTCCCGATAGAACTCCGAACTTGCGCAATCGAGTCCGATCCAGATGTCCTCACCCGCCCTGAAGCCCGCCTGGTGAATGGCCTCGAGGATTACCTCCACCGCCGCCGCGTTGGAGGGCAGGTCCGGGGCAAAACCGCCCTCGTCACCTACCGCAGTCCCGAGCCCGCGCCCGTCGAGAACCTTCTTCAGCGCATGAAAAACCTCGGCACCGTAGCGGACCGCCTCGCTCAGACTGCCCGCGCCCACCGGCACGATCATGAACTCCTGCATATCCACGCTGTTGTTCGCGTGCGCGCCGCCATTGATGATGTTCATCATCGGCACCGGAAGGATATTCGCCTCGGGCCCGCCCAGGCTCCGGAACAGCGGGAGCCCCGCATCGGCCGCCCGTGCATGGGCCAGGGCCAGCGACACGGACAGCACCGCGTTGGCGCCCAGGCGCTCCTTCGTAGGGGTCCCGTCGAGTTCGATCATGCGGCGGTCCACGGCCTGCTGATCGGCCTCCGCGCCACGCAGGGCATCGGCGATTTCCCCGTTCACATGTCCGACCGCGCGCCGAACGCCCTTGCCGCCGTAACGGGCCTCACCGTCACGCAGTTCGATCGCCTCGCGGACACCGGTCGAGGCACCGGAAGGCACCGCCGCGCGTCCCCGCTTGCCGGAGTCGAGGACGACATCGGCCTCCACGGTCGGGTTACCCCGTGAATCGACAATCTCGCGGGCACGAATCTCGGCAATCTTCGACATCATTTTCTCCTTAGAAGGCATGATCCCGAGGGGAGTCCGCCGGGATGAAATCGGAATCCTTGGCTCTTCAGCCCAACCCGAAGGCGGTCTCCGCGAAGGGCCTTGCCTTCACCGCACGGTCCAGCACTGCCAGGGTCTCGAGCAGTTCGCGCATCATCGGCATCGGCCACGCATTCGGGCCATCCGAGAGCGCCTGCTCGGGATCGGGGTGGGTCTCCATGAAGAGACCGGAAACACCGGCCGCGATCGCCGCCCGTGCCAGCACCGGCACGAATTCGCGCTGACCGCCCGAGGCCGTGCCGCGCCCGCCGGGCTGCTGCACCGAGTGGGTGGCGTCGAACACCACCGGGCAACCAGTGCGTCGCATCACCGCGAGGCCGCGCATGTCCGAGACCAGCGTGTTGTACCCGAAGGACACACCCCGCTCGCAGACCATGATCCGGTCGTTCCCCACCTCGCGGGCCTTGGCCACCACGTTGTCCATGTCCCAGGGCGCGAGGAACTGCCCCTTCTTGATGTTCACCGGCAGCCCCTGGCGCGCGACATTCTGGATGAAGTTGGTCTGCCGGCAGAGGAAGGCGGGGGTCTGCAGCACATCGACCACGCTCGCGACCTCGCCCAGCGGTGTGTCCTCGTGCACGTCCGTCAGTACAGGAACGCCCAGCTCCTTCTTCACCTTTTCCAGTATTTGCAGACCCTTTTCAATCCCGAGTCCACGGAAACTCTCGGTGGAAGACCGGTTCGCCTTGTCGAAGGAGGATTTGTAGATGAAGGGGATGCCAAGTTCCCCTGCCATCGCCTTCAAAGCTCCCGCCGTCTCTAACGCCAGTTGCTCGGACTCGATCACGCAGGGACCCGAGATCAGAAAGAACGGCTGATCCAGGCCGACTTCGAAGCCACAGAGTTCCATGGGTACCCTCACGCGGTGGCCGGCTTGGCGAGCGCCGCCTTGGTTTCCCGGAAGCGCCTTGCGGCGCTGACGAAGCCGGTGAACAGTGGGTGGCCACCCCGAGGTGTGGAAGTGAACTCCGGGTGGAACTGGCAGCCGACGAACCAGGGATGGTCGCGCAGCTCGACGGCCTCCACCAGGCTGCCGTCCTCCGAGCGACCGGAAAGCACCAACCCCGCCTCCTGCAGACGCCCGGCATAGGCATTGTTGAATTCATAGCGGTGCCGGTGGCGCTCCTGGATACGCAGTTCGCCGTAGGCCTGCGCCATCAGCGACCCGCCTTCCAGCAATGCGGTCTGGGCGCCCAGGCGCATGGTGCCGCCGAGATCGCTGTCCGCGTCACGGCGTTCGATGCGTCCCTCGCGGTCCTGCCACTCGGTGATCAACGCGATCACCGGGTGCGGGGTATCCGGTGCGAACTCGGTGCTGTGCGCGCCCTCGAGGCCGGCGACGTCGCGCGCGAAATCGATCACGGCCACCTGCATGCCCAGGCAGATGCCGAGATAGGGAATGCCCTGTTCGCGGGCCTGGCGCGCGGCCATGATCTTGCCCTCGACCCCGCGCTCGCCAAAGCCGCCCGGTACCAGGATGGCGTCCAGGCCCTCGAGTTCGGGCAAGACACCCGCCGGGGACCCCTCCAGCTTCTCCGAATCGATGTACCGGATGCGTACGCGGGTCCCGGTGTGGACGCCAGCGTGGGTCAGGGCTTCGTTGATCGACTTGTAGGACTCGGTGAGATCGACGTACTTCCCGATCATCCCCACGGTGACGTCGGACTCGGGGAACTCCATCGCGTTGACCACGTGCTTCCAGTCCGAAAGGTCGGCCTGCGGCGCCTCGATATGTAGCTTGCGCAAAACGATCTCATCGAGCTTCTGGGAATGCAGCCAGAGCGGGATCTTGTAGATGTTGTCGACATCCACCGCTGAGATAACCGCCTTTTCCTCGACGTTCGTGAACAGCGCGATCTTGCGCCGCTCCCCCTCCGGGAGCGGCTGGTTGGCGCGGCACAGCAGCACATCGGGCTGGATGCCGATCGAGCGCAGCTCCTTGACCGAGTGCTGGGTCGGCTTGGTCTTGATCTCCCCCGCGGCGGCGATGTAGGGAACCAGCGTCAGGTGGATGAACAGGGCATTCTCGCGCCCGAGTTCCACGCCCATTTGCCGGATCGCCTCGAGGAAGGGCAGCGACTCGATGTCCCCGACCGTGCCGCCGATCTCCACCAGCGCGATGTCGGCGTCGTCCGCGCCGGCGCGGATCGAGCGCTTGATCTCGTCGGTAATGTGCGGGATCACCTGCACGGTGCCGCCGAGATAGTCGCCGCGGCGTTCCTTGCGGATCACGTTCTCGTAGATCTGCCCGGCGGTGAAGTTGTTGCGGCGACCGGTGCGAATGCGCACGAATCGCTCGTAGTGCCCCAGATCCAGATCCGTTTCGGCGCCGTCGTCGGTCACGAAGACCTCGCCGTGCTGAAATGGGCTCATGGTGCCGGGATCCACGTTGATGTAGGGATCCAGCTTCAGCAGGGTCACCTTCAGGCCCCGCGCCTCGAGGATCGCACCGAGCGACGCCGATGCAATGCCCTTGCCCAGAGACGACACCACGCCTCCGGTGATGAATACGAAACGCGTCAT
>PUOZ01000317.1 GCA_003553165.1 Thioalkalivibrio sp. | reverse complement strand
CTGCACGCGATGATGTACCAGCCCAAGCGGCGTGAAGTCCTGCGTTACCTCCAGAATGTGGTCAAGCCGGCGTTGTCGGAGGTGGCGGAGGAACTGCGCAAGCAGGGCATGGCCGTGGAGGTGGGCGAGGGCGACGATGATCGGATCTGGGTGGAGGTGCTCCACGGCGACGAGATCGACTTCTTCTATTCCGTGCACCCGCGTGCCTACGAGCCCCCAACTTTCGTGATGCGCGATACCCACGACAACCGGCTCGAGAAGCTGAAGTACTACCGGGCCGAGGTCCATCTGAAGGAGGGCGGGCAGGACTACGACGTGATGGGTTGGAGCAAGGATGACCTGATCCACGACGTGCTCGAGCAATACGAGCGGCACATGCACTTCCTCACCGCCGTCCGCTAGCGTGAAAGCGCTCCGCGCCCGCTACAGGGCGCCCGTCTCGATCAGTAGCCGGTGGATGGTTTCGGCGAGGTATCGGTAGCCATCCGCATTGGGGTGGATCGGGTCGGACTTCATCGCATCCCGCGAGAGGATACGCGCGAGAGCGCCGTTCTCGACCGGGATGCCGAACGTCTGTCCGACCTCGGCGTAGAGCGCCTCGCTGCGCAGTCGCAGCAGGGTCGGGGCGGGTACGGCCACCAGAAGGACTTCCGCGCCCCGATCCCGGGCCAGCTGGATCATCGCGGCGAGATTGTCCCGGGTCTGTTCGACTTCCATTCGGCGCAGCAGGTCGTTGCCGCCGTGGGTCAGGATCAGCAGGTGGGGCTGGTGCTCGTCGAGCAGGCCGGGAAGCCGGGCGAGGCCCTGGCTCGATACCTCGCCCGGAACGCCCGCATTGATCACCTGTCGCCCACTCAGTGCCGCAAGCTGTGTCGGGTAGGATCCGCCCTCGTGCGCACCGGTGCCCGCGGTGAGGCTGTCGCCGAAGGCCAGGATGATTGCGTCGGCCGGCAGTGGCGAGAGTGATTCGGGCCTTGGCGAGCAGGCTGCGAGCACCGAGAGCAAGAGCAGCGCTCCAGCCGTAGCGAGGGCCGCGCGCGCGGTTGGCATCAGCCGGGGAGTCGGTTGGTTTCGTTGTCGCATGGCGTCTCCATCGGCTGGTTCCGTCGGGCGGTGCGAACGCCGCTCCGGCTGGCTCCGGGGCATGGACAATTCCCAGGCAAGCGTAGCATCCGGCATTGACCCTTGCGTAAAGGCATGGCAGGTTGCGTGCCTTACGCCGATTGTGCGGCAAGGACAGCGGACCCCGCCGAGGCGGGCCGCCCCGCTTCGCCGCCTGAAAACAACCGCCAGAGGAATCACAGCATGTCCCTTCGCAGCTTTGCCATCGCGACCCTTTTTGCCATCCCCCTGACCGCCATCGCCACCGAACCGAACATCCAGCCGGGCGAGTGGGAAATGAGCTCGATCACCACTTTCCCGGGTACTCCGATGCCCGAGCAACGCGACTCCAACAGGGAGTGCGTGACCAGCGAGGATCTCGATGGGCTGGTCTTCGATCTTGATCTCGAAGAAGAGTCATGCGAGATCACCGACAAGGTCATCAGCGCCGATCGCATGACCTACAGCATGACCTGCCGGCATGAGGACGGCATGGACATGGCCATGGACGCGGAAATGCGTTTCCTGGGGGATCGTGCCGAGGGAATTATGGATGCGCGGATGACCACGCCCATGGGGCCGATGCAAATGCGTATCCAGCTCGAGGGCCGGCGGATCGGGGATTGCTGAGCGATCGTTCCAAACCGTAGCTCCGGCAGGGCCGCTCAGGCGGTCTCCGGCGGCTCGAGGATGACTGCGTCCCCGACCTCCAGGCGTCCGCCTTCCAGCACCAGCAGGCATACGCCGCTGTTGCGTCCCAAGGCCTTGGCCATGTTTTCGCCGGTGACCTGGTTGATGTAGCCGCAGGGTGGCCGGGGCTTCCAGTATTCGAACCGCGCGGCGCCAATACGGAAGCGGCGACCCTCCAGGGCCCTGGTGCGCATTCCCGAGATCACCAGGTTGCGGCGATGCTCGCCGTGGTCCAGGGCCACCGGCAGACGCCGGCGCGCGCGTTCCAGGTCGTCTGCCGAGATCAGCGTGACCTGGCAGCTCTCGACCGGGTGCCAGTGGCCGGAGCCCGCGTGGTAGCGGTCACCGACAAGGCCCTGACCCGTTGCGGCATCCGCCGTGCGCAACGACTGCATCGGCGCGCCGGCGCGCGGACTCATGAAGATCGCGGTCAGTCTTGGCACGGGCGCAGACCGGCGCCACGGCGGCAACAGGGATCGCCAGCGCATCAGAAGCGGTAGCCGAAGATTTCCTGGAAGCGTTCGGCGAACTCGTCCGCGGTGAATGTGTGGTTCTGGGTGCCCGGATGGGCGATCTTGAGCGCGCCCAGCAGCGAGGCGATGCGGCCGGTGGTCTCCCAGTCCATGCTCCGTTCGATGCCGAACAGCAGCCCCGCCCGGTAGGCATCGCCGCAGCCGGTCGGATCGACCACGGCCGTCGGGGTGACCGCCGGAATCTCGACGCGTCGGCCGCCGGTGTGGATGTGCGAACCCTCGCCGCCCCGGGTCACGATCAGCGCCTCGACCCGCTCGGCCATCTGTTCCAGGCTCAGGCCGGTGCGCTCGGCGGTCAGTTGTGCCTCGTAATCGTTGAACGCCGCGTGGGTGGCCTGGTCCAGGAAACGCGTCAGGTCCTCGCCGCCGAACATCGGCAGGCCCTGGCCGACATCGAAGATGAAGGGAATGCCCGCCTCCGCGAACTGTTCGGCGTGCTGGATCATCCCGTCGCGCCCGTCGGGCGAGACGATGCCGACGCGGATGCCGGATGCCTCCTGGACCCGGTTGTAGTGCGAAAAGCTCATCGCCCCGGGATGGAACGCGGTGATCTGGTTGTCGTCCTGGTCCGTGGTGATGAAGGCCTGCCCGGTAAAGCTGCCGTCCACGGTGCGGATGTGCCTGCAGTCGACACCCTGCTGCTCCAGCCATTCGGCGTAGATGCCGAAATCGGAGCCCACGGTGGCCATCGGCACCGGTTCCCCACCCAGCAGCTTGAGATTGTAGGCGATGTTGCCCGCGCAGCCGCCAAACTCCCGGCGCATCTCGGGGACCAGGAAGGAGACATTGAGGATATGCACCTTGTCCGGCAGGATGTGGTTCTTGAAGCGATCGGGAAAGACCATGATGGTGTCGAAGGCGATGGAACCGCAGATCAGGGCGGACATGGAAACTCCTCGTTGGTTGCTGGACGGAATCGCACGATGGGCGAGTGCGGCGCGAAAGCGTCGCGGTATGGGTTGCGCTGCGCCCCGCGGGGCCTTGCGCGGCGCGGGGTCGACGCGGTCCGGGAAGGCCCGAACCCCCGGTGTCTGCCACCCCGGACTCCGGTGGCGGGAAGCGCATAGCCTAGTGATTTGTGGGCCTGACAACAAACCGGAATCCGCTCGGACTGCGGAATTCCGAGCTGCGGCGGCTCGCCATCGGGGCCGCTGTGGCCCGATCGGAGGTCTGCGATGATCGAGATCGGTCCGGGACTTCGATTGCCCGAGGAAGACCTGGAGTTCCGCTACAAGCGCGCTGGCGGCCCCGGCGGACAGCATGTGAACAAGACCGACAGCGCGGTGGAACTGCGCTTCGATCTGAACGCCACAGAGGCCTTGAAGCCCGGCGTGCGCGAGCGTCTGCAGCGGCTTGCCCGCAGGCGCATCTCGCGCGAGGGTATCCTGATCATCCATGCGCAGCGTTTTCGCAGCCAGGAGCGCAATCGCGAGGACGCGATCGCGCGGCTCGTGGAACTGCTGCGCGAGGCCAGCGAGCCACCCGCCAGGCGCATCGCCACGCGCCCCACCCGGGCCTCGCGCGAACGGCGACTGACCAGCAAGAAACAGTTGGGTGAACGCAAGCGTGGTCGCGGCAGGATGCGGCAGCCGGAAGATACCTGACCCCCTTGGGAGAAAAAGACACCATGAATCTGCGTATCGTCATCCTGGTACTGGTGCTCGCCGTCGCGGCGCTGACCCTGCTCTTTCCCGGGTCGGATTCCTGGCTCGGTCCCGGGCAGCCCCCGCCCGCGCTCGAGGAGATCGACACCAGCAACGACGACCTCGTCGTGCGCGGCGTGGAGGTGCGCGATCTCGACGGCCAGGTCGCCTGGCGGGGGGATGTGGATCTGGCGCCGGAGTTGGCCAGGATCGCGGCCGGGGAGAGCGATCCGCACCGCAACGACGGCGGGATCTTCCAGAATCGCGAGGGTCTGCTGCCCGCGCGTTCACGGGGACACTACCGGGAATACGTGGTGCGCACGCCGGGCATCTCCCATGCCGGCCCGCAACGGCTGGTGATCGGGGCCGACGGCGAGGTCTACTACACGCACGACCACTACCGAAGTTTCCGGAGGATCCGCTGATGGCATCCGCCGCCGATCCGACCGTAGTGCGCGACTGGCTGTCGGGGCCGGCCCCGTTGCTGGAACTGCCCGGGGACACCGACCCGGACTGGGTGCTGGACGCCTTGTGTGAACAGGGCATCGACCCCCGCAGGGTGGACCTCGCAGGGGTATCGGACAAGGCCGGCCTGCTGGATGTGCTGCACCGCGCATTGGAACTCGGGGACTGGTTCGGCTTCAACTGGGACGCGCTGGAGGAGGCCCTGTACGGTCCCGAAGATCGCAGTGCCCCCGAACGCGTGGTCGTGATCACCGGCTTCGAGGCATTCCGGACCCACGCCCCGAAGGACGCCGCCATCGTCCTCGACATCCTGCGCAGCGTGGCCGGAACGCCCGGCAGCGGCCTGCGCGGCTGTGTGCTGGTCGGCTGAGGCACGCTGGGAGGCTGTTTGTCGGGGGGGCGCGTAACCCGGCGTCCTGCTCAGGTCAGGAGCGCCGCATCCACGTCCGCGGCACCCACGGGTTGTACCAGCACCGCGTGCACGGGGTAGCGCTCGGCCAGGCGGTTCACGTATTTCCGATCCTCCTTGTCCACCATCACGATCACGCGCGCCTCGGGTGCGTATTTCTGCAGGCTGGCCAGGAACACGTCGAGGTTGCCCAGATTGGCTCCCGCGTAGTTGTTCCCGTAGCCGTAGAAGAACTCTGCCACGACATAGTCGGGTCGTTGCCGTTGCAGTGCCTGGATCGCCTTGCGCATCGACGACAGGCGAACTTCCCGGATGTCACGGCGCTGGTAGAGTTCGCTGAGATTGGGGTGGCCCGGGGATTCGATGATGGAAAAAAGCAGCGTTTCAGACACGGTGCGATCGACCTGCAGCTGGCATTGGAGCATCCAAACTAGTCTCGGAAGGACCGCAGTTCAACAGGGCACCGAATCGGTCGGATTCGGAACACCATGAATGGCCGGCCGAATCGCGGCCGACGTTGCTGCCGCCGTCCGGGTTCAGTCCCCGATACGGTCACGGTCGTTCATCCGTTTCTCCGCTTGGTGACGGTGGCCAGGACGATGCCGACCGCGATCATGACTGCGCCGACCAGGTGGAAACCCTGCAGCCGCTCTCCGAGCAGCAGAATCGCCAGGCCCGCACCAAAGGCCGGCATCAGGTGCAGGTACTGGCCGGTGCGGTTCGGTCCAATCTCGGCGACGGCACGGTTCCAGAAGACATAGGCGAGGACCGAGGGGAACAGCGCGACGTAGCCGATCGCGGCGAGATTG
>PUOZ01000355.1 GCA_003553165.1 Thioalkalivibrio sp. | reverse complement strand
CGTTGGAGAGTAAGTCATGATTCAAATGCAGACCGTTCTCGAGGCCGCCGATAACAGCGGCGCCCGCCGGGTGCAGTGCATCAAGGTGCTGGGTGGCTCGCATCGGCGTTATGCGCGGGTGGGTGACGTGATCAAGGTCAGCGTCAAGGACGCGATCCCGCGCGGCAAGGTCAAGAAGGGCGACGTGTACAACGCGGTGGTCGTGCGTACCGCGGCCGGCGTGCGCCGCCCCGATGGATCGGTGATCCGCTTCGATCGGAACGCGGCCGTGTTGCTGAACAACCAGTTGCAGCCGATCGGCACCCGTATCTTTGGGCCAGTGACCCGTGAACTGCGCGGCGAGAAGTTCATGAAGATCATCTCGCTCGCACCCGAAGTCTTGTGAGGCAGGCAATGAAGAAGATTCGCAAGGGCGATGACGTCGTGGTCATCACGGGCAAGGACAAGGGGCGTCGTGGCACCGTGCTGCGCACGTTCACGGATAACCGTGTCCTGGTCCAGAACATCAATATGGTGAAGAAGCATCAGAAGCCGAATCCGAACATGGGTCGGACCGGGGGCATCATCGAAAAGGAGATGCCGATCGATGTTTCCAACATCATGTTATTCAACCCGGCCTCCGCCAAGGGCGACCGGGTTTCCTTCAAGACCCTCGAAGACGGTCGCAAGGTTCGGGTGTTCCGCTCGAACGGCGAAGTCGTCGACGCATAAGGGCGGGAAAGAGAGCCATGGAACGTTTGAGAGCACAGTACCTGGAGTCGGTCGTTCCGG
The DNA here is from genome assembly GCA_003553165.1 of Thioalkalivibrio sp. Classification (GTDB taxonomy): domain Bacteria; phylum Pseudomonadota; class Gammaproteobacteria; order Ectothiorhodospirales; family Ectothiorhodospiraceae; genus Thioalkalivibrio. Next base: position 4,927 of record PUOZ01000355.1, on the reverse strand, counting down.
CCCTCAGGGAAAAATTCGAGTACGGCAACGTGATGGAGGTCCCCCGCATCACCAAGGTGACCCTCAACATGGGGCTGGGCGACGCCGTCGCCGACAAGAAGGTGATCGAGCATGCCCTGTCGGACATGACCGCGATCGCAGCCCAGAAACCGGTGGTCACCAAGGCGCGCAAGTCCATCGCGGGCTTCAAGATCCGTGACGATTATCCGATCGGCTGCAAGGTGACGCTGCGGCGCGTGCGGATGTACGAGTTCCTGGACCGACTGATCAACGTGGCGATACCCCGAATTCGGGATTTCCGGGGGTTCAGCGCGAAGTCCTTCGACGGTCGCGGCAACTACAGCCTGGGCGTGAAGGAGCAGATCATCTTCCCGGAGATCGACTACGACCGCATCGACAAGCTGCGCGGCATGGATATCACCATCACCACCAACGCGAAAAGTGACGAGGAAGCCAAGGCGCTGCTTGAGGCGTTCCGCTTCCCATTCAGGCAGTAACCCGAGGTTTCCAAGAGATGGCAAAGACTTCAATGATGATGCGCGAGCTCAAGCGCGCGAAGCTGGTGGAAAAGTACGCCGCGCGCCGGGTCGAGCTGAAAGCGAAGATCCTGGACGATGCGCTGCCCGGTGAGGAGCGCATGGCGGCGATGCAGGCGTTGCAGAAGCTGCCGCGTGATTCCAGCCCGGTGCGCAAGCGCAACCGTTGCGGCATCACCGGGCGGCCGAAGGGCTACTATCGTCGATTCGGCCTCGGCCGTAACAAGCTGCGCGAGTTCGCGATGCGCGGCGAGATCCCCGGCCTGCGCAAGGCAAGTTGGTAAGGAGACAAGAACCATGATGACCGATCCCATTGCCGACCTGCTGACCCGCGTGCGGAATGCCCAGCGTGCCCAGAAGAAGACCGTCGCCATGCCCTACAGCCGCACCAAGGAGGCCCTCCTCAAGGTGTTTGCGGACGAAGGCTACATTGGCGAAGTCGCGGTCGAGGGCGAGGGTGCCGCGAGAACGCTGCGCGTGACCCTGAAGTACTTCCAGGGACGTGGCGTCATCGAGAACATCGAACGTATCAGCCGCCCGGGCCTGCGGATCTACCGCGGCAAGGACGAACTGCCGAAAATCAACGCGGGCCTTGGCGTAGCGGTCATCTCCACCCCCAAGGGGATGATGAGCGACCGCGCCGCACGTGCCCTCGGGCAGGGCGGCGAAGTGCTCTGCAAGATCTATTGAGGAAACAGTCATGTCTCGGGTAGCAAAAAGACCGCTCGACCTGCCCGCAGGGGTTTCCCTGCAGGTCAGTGGGCAGGAAATCACGGTGAAGGGCCCGAAGGGCGCCATCACCATGCGTTGTCCGGAGGCCGTCGAGGTCTCGGTGGATGGCAATGTCGCCTCGGTCGCGCCGGCGGCCAACGCCGAGAACAGCGCGCTGGCGGGGACGATCCGGTCCGTGCTGGGTAACCACGTGCATGGTGTGAGCCAGGGCTTCGAGCGCGGCCTGGAACTGGTCGGGGTCGGTTACCGTGCCCAGGCTCAGGGCAAGGTGCTGAACCTGTCGCTGGGCTTCTCCCACCCGATTGCCTTCGAGGTGCCGGAGGGGATCACGATCGAGACGCCGACGCAGACAGAGATCGTGGTGAAGGGCCACGACTGCCAGCAGGTCGGCCAGGTCGCCGCCAATATTCGCAGCTTCCGCCCGCCGGAGCCCTACAAGGGCAAAGGCGTGAAATACAAGGGCGAACGCATTCTTCGTAAAGAAGCCAAAAAGAAGTAGGGTAGATCCGTGGATAAGAAAGAGTCGAGACTCAGAAGGGCGCGCCGCGCGCGTTTCAAGATTCGGGAGCTGGGTGTGCATCGACTGTGCATCCACCGTACGCCGAAGCACATGTATGCACAGGTCATCGGCCCCGGCGGTGACGCCGTGTTGGCTGCCGCATCCACGGTCGAGTCGGCCGTGCGTGCCGATCTCAAGTACACGGGGAACGCGGAAGCGGCCGCACAGGTGGGTAGGCTCATTGCCGAACGTGCCCGCGCAGCCGGTATCGAAAAGGTCGCGTTTGACCGCTCAGGGTTCCGCTATCACGGACGTGTACAGGCGCTTGCCGACGCCGCCCGTGAGGGTGGCCTGCAGTTCTGATCAGACTCGATTTCAACGGAGACAGCAATGGCACGTCATGAACAAAGTGAAGCCACGGATGGCCTGCAGGAAAAACTGATCAGCGTCAATCGGGTGGCCAAGGTGGTCAAGGGCGGCCGACAGTTCCGGTTCGCCGCATTGACTGTCGTCGGTGACGGTGAGGGTCGCGTCGGTTATGGCTATGGCAAGGCTCGCGAGGTCCCGCTGGCGATCCAGAAGGCGATGCAGCAGGCCCGCCAGAACATGACGAACGTGAGCCTCGATCAGGGAACCCTGCACTATGCGATCAAGGGTTACCACGGCGCGGCCTCCGTCTATATGCAGCCCGCCTCCGAAGGGACCGGGGTCATCGCGGGTGGCGCCATGCGTGCCGTGCTCGAGGTGGCGGGTGTCCGCAATGTCCTGGCCAAGTGCGTGGGTTCACGCAACCCGATCAACGTGGTCCAGGCCACGATCAACGGGCTGGTGGCAGTGAACAACCCGGAACTCGTTGCCGCCAAGCGTGGCAAGACGCTCGAAGACATCAAGAGTTGAATATGAACAAGCTCAAGCTCACTCTGGTCCGCTCGACGGCGGGCCGCTTGGCGAACCACAAGGCCTGTGTACGCGGGCTGGGTCTGCGCCGGACGCAAAGCACCGCGGTCGTTGACGCGACCCCTGAGAATCTGGGCATGGTGCGCAAGGTCGCCTACCTGCTCAAGGTCGAGGAGGCCTGATCATGCGAATGAACGAATTGCTGCCCAATCCCGGTTCGCGTCCCGCGGCAAAGCGCCTGGGCCGGGGAATCGGTTCGGGCCTCGGCAAGACCGGCGGGCGCGGCCACAAGGGGCAGAAGTCCCGGTCCGGCGGCTACCACAAGGTCGGGTTCGAGGGCGGGCAGATGCCCTTGCAGCGGCGCCTCCCCAAGGTCGGTTTCCGGTCACGCGCCAAGCATGCGACAGCCGAGGTCCGGCTGCACGAACTCGCGCTGGTCGATGGCGACATCACCGTCGAGTCGCTGAAGGGTGCCGGCCTGATTCCGGGCAATGCCGAGCGCGTGAAGATCTTCCTCTCGGGCAAGCTCGAGAAGTCCTGCGTCCTGCGCGGCGTCGGGGTCACCGCTGGCGCGCGTGCGGCCATTGAGGCCGCCGGCGGGCGCGTAGAGGAGTAGAGATGGCACGCGGAGCGGCAGCACGAGGCGCTGGACTGAGCGGGTTCTCGGAACTCCGTCATCGCCTGCTGTTTGTGTTGGGCGCCCTGGTCGTCTACCGCATCGGCACGTTCATTCCGGTTCCCGGAATCAACCCCGTTGCGGTCGCGAGTTTTTTCGACCAGCACAGCGGCACCATCCTCGACATGTTCAACATGTTTTCGGGTGGGGCGCTGGAGCGGCTCTCGATCTTTGCCCTAGGGGTCATGCCCTACATCTCCTCGGCGATCATCATGCAGTTGCTGGCGGCGACCGTCCCCCACCTGCAGCAGCTCAAGAAGGAAGGGGAGTCCGGTCGGCGCAAGATCACGCAGTACACGCGCTATGGAACGGTGGCCCTGGCTCTGTTTCAGAGTATCGGGATCTCGGTGGCGCTGAGTGGCCAGACCATCCAGGGCATGCCGATGGCGCTTACGCCCTCGCACATCTTCATCCCGACGGTGGTGGTGTCCCTGGTTACCGGCACCATGTTCCTTGTTTGGCTCGGCGAGCAGATCACGGAGCGGGGAATCGGCAACGGGATCTCGATCATCATCTTCGCGGGAATCGTGGCCGGCTTGCCGGCGGCGATCGGCGGTACGCTGGAACTCGCGCGCACCGGTGAACTCGCGGCGGCGTTCGTGGTCATTCTCCTGGTGCTGGCCCTGGCGGTCACGGCCTTCGTGGTCTTCGTCGAGCGCGGGCAGCGCCGCATCACGATCAATTATGCGAAGCGCCAGGTCGGCCGCAAGGTGATCGGTGGTCAGTCCAGCCACCTGCCGCTGAAGCTGAATATGGCAGGCGTGATTCCTCCGATCTTCGCATCGAGTATCATCCTGTTCCCGGCGACGCTGGGACAGTGGTTCGGGCAGGCCGAGGGTATGGGCTGGCTGCGGGAGATTTCAACCACGCTGGCTCCGGGCCAACCGCTGTACGTGACCTTCTATGCGGCGGCGATCATCTTCTTCTGTTTCTTCTATACCGCGCTGGTGTTCAATTCGCGCGAGACGGCGGAGAACCTGAAGAAGCAGGGCGCATTCGTGCCGGGTATCCGGCCTGGCGTGCAGACCGAGCGCTTCATCGACGGCGTGATGACGCGTTTGACCGCGGTGGGCGCGATATACATCACCGCCGTCTGTCTGCTGCCGGAGTTCCTGATCCTGTATTGGAACGTGCCGTTCTATTTCGGCGGGACTTCGTTGCTGATCATCGTCATCGTGACCATGGACTTCATGGCGCAGCTCCAGGCGCATCTGATGTCGCACCAGTATGAAGGTCTGATGCGCAAGGCGAATCTCAAGGGTTTTGGCGGCAGTAACATCCGCTAGGTTTTCGGAGAATGAAGAAATGAAGGTAAGAGCATCAGTGAAGCCGATCTGCCGCAACTGCAAGCTGATCCGGCGTCATGGCGTGGTCCGTGTGATCTGTAGCGACCCGCGCCACAAGCAGCGTCAGGGCTGAGCAGGTACTTGAGTACATGGTTGTCTTTGGCTACAATAATCGGCTTTGCCGAATTTGATGGAGAGGTTGGATGGCTCGCGTTGCTGGTATCAATATTCCAGACCAGAAGCACACCGTAATCGCCCTCACGGCGATCTACGGCATCGGTAGGACCCGCGCCCGGCAGAT
>PUOZ01000027.1 GCA_003553165.1 Thioalkalivibrio sp. | reverse complement strand
GATGGTGGTGCACAAGACCAGTCCCCTGCTGTACAACGTGCTGGGGATCTTCCTGCCGCTGATCACCACCAACTGCGCCGTACTCGGGGTGGCGCTGCTGAACGTGCAGGAGGCCCACGGGTTCGTCGAGTCGGCCCTGTACGGCTTCGGCGCCGCAGTCGGTTTCTCGATCGTGCTGATCCTGTTCTCGGCGATCCGTGAGCGCATCGCCGCCGCCGACGTACCGTTGCCCTTCCGCGGCAGCGCGATCGCGATGGTCACGGCCGGACTGATGTCCCTGGCCTTCATGGGCTTCTCCGGCCTGGTGCGCCTCTGATCATGCTCCACGCAATCCTTGCCATCGCCGCACTCGCCGTCGCCTTCGGGTTGATCCTGGGCTACTCAGCGCAGCGCTTCCGGGTCGAGGGCGACCCGATCGCAGATCAGATCGACTCCCTGCTGCCGCAGACGCAGTGCGGCCAGTGCAGTTACCCGGGCTGCCGGCCCTACGCCGAGGCCATCGCGGCCGGCGAGGCCGACATCAACCGCTGCCCCCCGGGCGGCGAACCCACGGTGCTGGCGCTGGCCGACCTGCTCGGCCGCGACCCGAAGCCACTAGAGGCCGAGACCCGGGAAAAGGCGGTCGCGGTGATCGACGAGCAGACCTGCATCGGCTGCACCCTGTGCATCCAGGCCTGCCCCGTGGATGCCATCGTCGGCGCCGCCAAGCAGATGCACACGGTGATCGAGGAGGAGTGCACCGGCTGCGAACTGTGCCTGGAACCCTGCCCGGTCGACTGCATCTTCATGGTTCCGCTGCAGCCAGACATCACCGACTGGCGCTGGTCGCAGCCGGAACCCTCGCCGATCGAGCGACCGCGCCGGGACGGGCGCGATGCCATCGGGAAACGCCGGGAATCCGCCTGAGGGCCGCGATTCCCCTAGAATGCGCCCATGCAACTGCATCGCTTCCACGGCGGCCTGAAGCTGCCCGACCACAAGGCGGAAAGCACGGTCCATCCGCTGCTCACCATGGGCGTGCCGAAGTACCTCTACGTGCCGTTGTCGCAGCACATCGGCGCCCCGACGGAGCCTCTGGTCCAGCCCGGCGACCACGTGTTCAAGGGGCAGCGGATCAGCCAGGCCAAGGACTACATCTGCGCGCATGTGCATGCGCCGACCTCGGGCCGGATCAAGGACATCGTCGATCACCCGATACCCCACCCCTCCTGCCTCAGCGCGCCCTGCATCGTCATCGAGTCCGATGCCCACGACCAATGGGGCGACACCCGCTTGCCGGCCTGGCCCGATTGGCGGGAACGGGACGCGCGCAGCCTGCGTGAACGGGTGCGCGCCGCGGGCATCGTCGGCATGGGCGGTGCGGCGTTCCCGACAGCAGCCAAGCTCAATCCGCGCGCCGGAAAGCGCATCCACACGCTGGTGGTGAACGGCGCCGAGTGCGAACCCTACATCAGTTGTGACGACATCCTGATGCGCAGCTACCCCGAGGCGATCCTGGAGGGTGCCCGCATCGTCGCGCACATCCTCGGCGCGGAGCGCGTGCTTTTCGCGGTCGAGGACAACAAGCCCGAGGCCCTGCGCGCGCTGACCGACGCCCGGCGCGCCGAGGAAGCGGACTTCATCCGTCTCGTGTCCATCCCCAGCATCTATCCCACCGGCGGTGAGCGTCAGTTGATCCAGGTGCTGACCGGACGCGAGGTCCCGAGTGCCGGCCTGCCCGCGGACCTGGGGATCGTCTGCCAGAACACCGGTACGCTGAAGGCCATACGCGACGCGGTGCTGCAAGGCCAGCCGCTGATATCGCGCATCGTCACGGTTACCGGGCCAGGCATTCGCGAGCCACGCAATGTCGAGGCGCTGATCGGCACCACCTTCGCCGATCTGGTCGCGGCCGCCGGCGGGTATGCGCCCGGCGTCGACCGCCTGGTCATGGGCGGTCCGATGATGGGTTTCGCCATTGGCGACGACGCGGTACCGGTGATCAAGGGCAGCAACTGTCTTCTGGCGACGCGGGTCCAGGACACCCCGGCGCCGGGCCCGGTGATGCCCTGCATCCGTTGCGGCGAGTGTACCCGCGTCTGCCCGGCCAACCTTCTCCCGCAGCAGTTGTACTGGTTCGCGAAGGGCAAGGACTTCGACTCGGTCCAGGACTACGGCCTGTTCGACTGCATCGAGTGCGGCTGCTGTGCCCATGTCTGCCCCAGCAACATCCCGCTGGTCCAGTATTACCGCTTCGCCAAGCAGGAGATCTGGGGCCGGGAGAAGGAGCGTCAGAAGGCGGATCTCGCCCGAGAACGCTTCGAATTTCGGCAGTTGCGGCAGGAGCGCGAGGAACGGGAGAAGGCCGAACGCCTCGCGCGCAAGAAAGCCGCGCTGGCAAAGAAGGATACCGACCCGGACAGGAAAACCGCCATCGACGGCGCCATCGAGCGCGCACGGGCGAAGAAGAGCGCACAGTCGAACGAGGAAGCACCTCCCGCTGACCGCGAGCGGGCCAACAGCTGATGCGCTTCCGGACCTGCACCTCCCCCCACCTCATTCCCGGCCACAGCGTCGGCGGCGTCATGCGCCAGGTCCTGTACGCGCTGGTCCCGGGCACGCTCGCCATGACCTGGTTTTTCGGCTGGGGGGTGCTGGTCAACGTCAGCCTGGCCATCCTGTTCTCGGTCCTGTTCGAGGCACTGATGGTGGCCGCGCGCGGACGACCGGTTCTGGCGACCCTCGGTGATTCCAGCGCCATCCTGGCCGGCTGGCTCTTCGCGCTGGCCATTCCCCCGCTGGCGCCGGTCTGGGTCCTGCTGATCGGCACCGCCTTTGCGATCGTGGTGGCCAAGCACCTGTACGGGGGGCTTGGCTACAACCCGTTCAACCCGGCCATGGTCGGCTACGTGGTGGTGCTGGTCTCGTTTCCGCGCGAACTCTCGCTCTGGCCCTCCCCGGAAGGCCTGACCAATGCCTCGCTGAGCTTCCTGCAGACCTTGCAGACCACCCTCACCGGGCGGCTGCCCGATGGCATGGAGTGGGACGCAATCACGCGCGCCTCGCCGCTGGATATGATGCGCGAGAGCATCGTGAGCGGACAGACCGTGACCGAAGTCACGCGAAGCCCCCTGTTCGGCTCGTTCTCGCAGACCGAGTGGGAATGGGCGGGGAACCTCTTCCTGCTGGGCGGACTCTGGCTGCTGTACCGGCGCGTGATCACCTGGCACATTCCGGTGTCGATGCTGCTGACGCTGGCCACGGTCGCGGGTGTTTTCTGGGTGATCGACCCGGACTACTTCGCTTCGCCGGCCTTCCACGTGTTCAGCGGCGCCGCGATCATCGGCGCCTTCTTCATCGCGACCGACCCCGTGTCGGCGGCGACGACGCCGACGGGGCGCATTCTCTTCGGCGCCGGGATCGGCCTGCTGACCTACGTGATCCGCACCTGGGGCGGCTACCCGGACGCGGTAGCCTTCGCCGTACTGCTGATGAACATGGTGGCACCCACGCTCGATCATTACACGCGGCCACGCATCTTCGGCCACTCGCGCGACGGCCATGGCTAGGATCGTCGTCCGGGATATGGTGATCACCACCCTGCTGCTCGGCCTGTTCGCGGCAACCGGGACCGGGATCGTGGCCTGGGTCCACTCCGGTACCGAGGCGCGCATCGCGGAAAACCGGGTCGCAATGACGCGCCTGCGCATCACGCAGGTGCTCGAGGGACTCGATCATGACAACGAACCGGTGACCGACCACGCCCTGCTGAGCGACCCGCGGCTCGGCGGGGAGAATCTGCCGGCCTGGTTCGCCCGCCGCGGCGATGAGGTCATCGGCCTGGCGCTTTCGGCGATCGCGCCCAACGGATACAGCGGCAACATCCACCTGCTGATCGGGATCAGCGCCGATGGACACGTGCTGGGCGTCAGGGTCACGCAGCACCGCGAAACACCGGGCCTGGGCGACGACATCGAAGCGGATCGCTCCGACTGGATCCATGGCTTCCGCAGCCGGTCACTGGGAGATCCGCCGATCGAACGATGGGGGGTACGCAAGGACGGCGGCGCGTTCGACCAGTTTACCGGCGCCACCATCACTCCACGCGCCGTGGTCCAGGCGGTGCGCAATGCCCTGGTCTATTTTCAGGAGAACGCCGAGGCCCTGTTGGCCACGCCGCCGCCCGTCGGCGACGAGGTCCTGCCCATCGAGGCCCTGTCACCGGAGATACCCGACCCGACGACACCGCCGGGACCGGTGCAGGAGCCCCGGCCCGTGCCGGTACCCGCCCCACCCGTTGAGGCCACGCCATGAACAGCACCTATCTCGACATCATCCGCGAGGGTCTGTGGACCAACAATCCGGGGTTGGTCCAGTTGTTGGGCCTGTGCCCCCTGCTCGCGATCTCCGGCACCGTCGTCAACGCCCTGGGGCTCGGCATCGCGACCATCGTGACCCTGGTCGTATCCAACTCGATGGTTTCACTGCTGCGCGAGTACGTCCGCCCGGAGATCCGCATCCCGGTCTACGTACTGATCATCGCCTCCGCGGTGACCGCGATCGAACTGGTGATGAATGCCTGGTTCCATGGCCTGTTCCTGGTACTGGGCATCTTCATCCCGCTGATCGTGACCAACTGCGCCATCATCGGTCGTGCCGAGGCCTTCGCCTCACGCAATTCGGTACCCCGGGCGGCCCTGGACGGGCTGGCCATGGGCGTCGGGTTCACCGGGGTACTGGTCGCGATCGGTGCCCTGCGCGAGGTGATCGGACAAGGCAGTCTGCTCGACAACGCCCACCTGCTCTTCGGCGAATGGGGCCGCGAGCTGCGGATCGAGATCTTCCCCCAGGAACACGGCTTCCTCCTGGCCCTGCTTCCGCCTGGCGCCTTCCTGGCAATGGGTCTGCTGATCGCGGTGAAGAACCTGATCGATGCTCGCCTGGAAGCAAAACCGATCCCTTCCGGCGCGCCCGAGTCCCAGCCCGCCACCTCGCACAGCTAGGCCTTCCCGGTTGCGATTGTGGTCATCGCGGAACCGCATGCTCGCGGCCGTAAAATAAGCATGCTTTAATGTTCCGATTCGGGCCAACGGCCCGAAGTCCCCAATCGCAGGAGAATGGCATGGCTGGACACTTCCCCTTCGCCGGCAAGCGCGGCACACGCTACGGTCTCGCACCACGCGGCACCATTGCGGCCTTTTTCGAGAATCAGGGTTTCAACAACGAGTTGCAGGAGAAGTACTACAAGTGGTGGTACGACTTCGCCAGGGACTTCGTGAGCAACGACGGCGACCTCTCGGCGACCATGGGCGTGCGCTTCAGCAGCTATCCGATGGGTACCCACGCCCGCCACTCGTTCCACCTGAACGACAAGTTCTGGGCCGTCAGCATGGACGAGCTGGGTTCATTCATCAGCAACGTGATCCTGCCGAAACTGGATGCCGACACGATGCACAAGCTGGAGGAAGAGCACAAGGCCATGCTCGACTCCCTGCGCCAGGAGACAACCGGAAACCCGCGCGAGGCACCCCCGGATGTCGGTCTGTTCCGGCACGTCTGAGGCTGCCGGCAGACCGCCGCGGTTGCCCATCATGGAAGCTGTGGCTGCGCTGACGCCGGCGGCCCCCCACGCATGAATGCCGCCAAACGGCGCGCCATCTTCGAGCGCCTGCGCGAGCTCGATCCCGCCCCCACGACCGAGCTCGAATACCGCACTCCCTTCGAGTT
>PUOZ01000063.1 GCA_003553165.1 Thioalkalivibrio sp. | reverse complement strand
TCCTTCGTGCCGCACGATCCCCGGGCGACCTCCGGGCCTTGTCGGTTTTCGCCCTGAGCAGCATGTCCAACACCGGCTCGACGATCGCTTCTGCCAGAAGTGGGATGGGACCCCGTGCTTCGGGATCGTTCGCTGCCGCACGCGCGTGGGCGACCAAACGCAAAATGTTCTTCCGGAAAACCAGCTCCGTCGTCGGGGCCAGGGCGAGGCTGTGAAATCCGCTGTCCGGTGCGGTCGGTCCATCGTCCGGGTCCAGCGTCTGCAGCCGTAGATCCAGTGCCTGCTTGTCGAACGAGAGCAGTGTGAATCCCTGAGGCGCACTGCAGCGTGCCTGGTGGCTGCAGCCTGGCCCATACACCGCGATACGCCCCGTCATGGCCTGCCCGCAGTAATGAATGGGTGCGGAAGTGGACCAGGGCAGCAACACTTCCACCTGGTTCGCGTGTGCCGCGCCGAGCGCCAGTGCAGGCCCCCCCAATCGCCCATGCTGCACGACGACTCCCGGAACTGCGACCCGATCCAGGAACCAGGTTTCGGTGGCCGGTTTCGTCTGCAGGACTTCGACGTCATTCGCACGCATGACCGCGCTCAATTCGTCTCCGTTGCGGGCGTTCAACCGGTGTAGCTGCAGCAACGGTTCAGCGGGAGCGGCTTCCCGCCGGGCGGGTCTTGTCGAGCTACCCATGGTGACGTCTCCAGTTCGTTGAATCGTGGCGGCAGTGCCGGAGATGCGTGGCGGGTCTTCTCGCGGTAACGGGTGCCGTCTTTGCGACCGAGAAGGTGTCTCTCCCGCGGCACTCCTGCGCATCGGGAGCAGTGTCGCTGACGGACATGGAGCGAAAGGTCTGCATCTGTCCTGGACAAAGTGAAGTTGAATCTAGTTAAATCGAGTTTAGCCCAAGAGTCAAGCGGATATGGCCAGGACAAATAGCGATAGCGGGTTGGATGTGACGGGACTTCCCATTGGCGTCGTGGCCCGCGATCTCGGCCTGTCCCAGGACCTGCTCAGGAAGTGGGAGGCCCGCTATGGTTTTCCGGAACCGGGTCGGAATGCTCATGGCGAGCGTGTCTACCCGCAGGCGCAGGTCGACCGGCTTCGGCTCATCAAGCGTTTACTGGACGCCGGCCTGCGGCCTGCGCATGTCGTCCCGCAGGGAGATGCGGCGCTGCGGGCGCTGATCAACGAGCAGGCACCACCTTCCCTGCCCGCAGAGGATGGGCCGATCGAGCCCATGTTCGATTTGCTTCGGGAACACGATGTCCCCGCACTGGAGGCGCGTCTTCAGGCGGAACTGTTGCGAGGCGGACTGGAGGCATTTGTCCGGGACGTCGCGATTCCGATGACCGAAGCGGTCGGACGGGCCTGGAGTCAAGGGGAGCTGGATGTCTTCGAGGAACACATCTACACCGAAGCCATCGGGCGGTTGCTGCGTAACGGGATCGCCGAGGTTTCGCATGCCCGCGGCAGGCCGCGGGTTGTACTGACGACACTTCCGGACGAGCGTCACGGTCTGGGACTCCTGTTCGTAGCAGCGATGCTGTCGCAGCGAGGTGCGCGCTGCCTGTCCCTGGGAACGGAGATGCCGATCCCGGAGATTGCCAGAGTCGTTCGGGTGATGCATGCGGATATCGTGGGGCTGTCGTTCAGCAGCGTGTATCCGCATCGCCTGATTGGCGCGACCCTGCGTGAACTGCGAGGCCAATTGGGCGAGGGGCCTGAGATCTGGGCAGGCGGCGGAGGGGTCGCCAACCTGCAGCATTCCGTCAGGTTGCGTGGCGTGCGCCTGTTCACTTCCATTGATGACGCACAGGTCGCGCTCACGCGTTGGAGCGAAGTCCAGGCTCAGGGTTAGTAGGGATTTCCTGATATACCCATGGATATTCGCTTATTGCATAAGCTCTTCGCTAAACGCATACATCCTAAGCTTGATTCCAAGACCGGCCGCGTGCTTCTGTAGATATAGCACGGCCCGGGTCTTTTATTGTCTTGAAACTCTTGGGGTTTTTCGCGTGCTGGGTTGGACGGTTTGCGTCCGCATGGACGTCGTCCTTTCCCTGATGGGTCCACCCGTATTTCGTTTGGCAGCGGGGATCGTGAAATGCATTCGAGTCAGGAGCGAGATGTATGGCTGATATTCAAGACTTTCGACTCTTCATAGTCCTGGCCGTGCACGGGCGGGAGTGATCGTCATGCCACGCCCGCCGAATTCGGGTGCGCCCACCCTGCGCAGCGAGACTGCCGGGGTCGAGGCGTCTTTCGGAACAAAACGGGGCGTTGCGAAGAAGGGGGCGCGCGTGTCGTTCGTGCAAAGGCGAGGCATGGCGGATGAGCATGTAGCGGAACTGCGAGAGAGCGAGGAGCGGGAGGAGCGTTATCGAATCGTCGCCGACTACTCGCCGGATTGGGATTTCTGGCTCGGGACCAATGGTCGTTACGAGTACGTTTCTCCCGCCTGCGAGGGGATCTGCGGGTATTCCGCGCAGGAGTTTCTTGCCGACGCCGGTTTCATGGAACGGGTACTGCACCCGGAGGATCGTGCTCGCTGGCTTGCGCATTGGCAGGGGATCCTCGCCGAGGGTGAGTCGGGAGAATGGCACCAGCACCACCATGCTCCCGAAGAATTCAGGATCGTCCGTGCCGATGGGACGGTACGCTGGATCGAGCACCAGTGCCGCCCCGTGTTCGATACCAATGGTCGGTATCGGGGCCGCCGGGGTGTCAACCGGGACGTTACCGCACGGAAGACTGCCCAGGAAAAAGCGACGCATGTGACGCGTCTCTATGCGATCCTCAGCGGGACGAACCAGATCATTGCCCGATGCGAAACAGCGGAGCAGGTCTTGGCCAGAGTGACCCGGATCGTGGTTTCCGTCGGCGGTTTTGCCGCCGCTGCTGTCACCCTGAAAGACACCGAAACGAGCGAGCCCGCCCTGGCCGCGCAGGCAGGTCTCCGATCCTCCGCCGTTCCCGGGATTCCCTGGGCGGCGCTCGAAGTTGAGAATCCTGTCGTTCGCCAGACGCCGGCAACCGGTGTTTTGGGGCATGCCGGTGGCCATGAGCACCCTACCGATGCCCGTTCGGGCGGGGCTGCGTGCGTCGCGGCGGGTACGGTGGTGGGTGCTCATTTTCCGTTAGGCCGGAGTCGGCGTACGATCGGGGCGCTGAGCGTTTTCAGCACCGAGCCGAGCGCCTTTATCGATGACGTGCTGGAGCTGTTGGGGCAACTGGCCTTCGACCTCTCCTACGCCATCGAGTTCTTTGCCGAAAAGCTGCGCCGCAGGGCGGCGGAAGAATCGCTGCGCGACACCGAAACCCGATACCGCCGGATCGTCGAGACGACCCACGAGGGCGTGTGGTCACTCGACCCTTCGCTGCGCCTGACTCACGTCAATGACGCCATTGCTCAGATGCTTGGATACAGACGCGAGGAAATGCTGGGCCGCTCCGTGCTGGATTTCATGTTTCCTGAGGACCACGAGGATCAGGTGCAACGCATGCGCGGACGCGCTGCCGGGCGCTCGGAAAGCTACGAGCGGAGGCTGCGCTGCCGGGATGGCAGCGAGGCGCTGGTCCGGATCGCCGCGACTCCGGTCGTGGACGCCGGGGGTGCGTTCGAAGGCGCCTTTGCGGTTCTCAGCAACCTGACATTGCTCCGGAAGGCCGCCGACGCCATTGAGCACAACTTGCTGCTCCGGGGTTTGTTCGAACGTTCCCCCGTCGCGATGATTCTTCTGCATGGACCCGAGCACAAGGTGCAGATGATCAACCGGGAGTTCACCCGCAAGCTCGGTTATACGCTCGAGGCAATGCAGGATCCGTCGTCTTGGTGGCACCAGGCTTATCGGGACCCCGACGAGCGGGACCGGGTTCGACGGGAGTGGCATGCACTGCTCCTGGACGCCAGGCAAGGGGACGCAGATGCGCAGGCGCTCGAGACCCGCATCACCTGCAAGGACGAAGTGGTTCGCGACTTCCAGATCCATGCCGCCGCTATTGGCCAGGATCATTTGGTGGTCCTGGTCGATATCACCGAGCTGCGGAACTCCGAACGCCGACTGCTCGACATCGACGGCAAGCTTCGTCAGGTGGCGACTGCCTTCGAGAGCGCCACCGAGGCCCTCGTCATCACCGATGCAAGGGCCAACATCGTCTCCGTCAATCCGGCCTTCGAGGAAATCACCGGGTACTCGCAATCAGAAGTGATGGGACAACCACTCAATCTTCTGTCCCGGAATTCGCTTGGCGAGGAAGCGCACGCGAAAATGCTGGCCTGCCTGCGCCAACAGGACCGCTGGCGCGGGGAGGTCTGGGGTCGCCGGAAGAGTGGCGAGGACTATCCTGCGTGGCTGACCGTCGCCGAGGTCGGTGATGACGGCGGCAGGGTTTCTCATCGTGTCGTCGTGTTCCGGGATATCTCGATTCTGCGGCACTCGGAGGCCGAGATCGCGTTTCTGGCCCACCACGACCGTCTGACGCAATTGCCGAACTGGGTGCTTCTGATGGATCGCCTGCGGCATGCGCTGGCCCGTGCGCGCGAAGGGGACCAATGCCTGGCGGTGCTGTTCGTTGACCTCGACCGGTTCAAACAGGTGAACGACAGCCTGGGTCACGCCGTGGGGGACGACCTTCTAAGATCTGTGGCTCGGCGGATGTTCCAGCAACTCCGGCTCGGTGACACCCTGGCGCGAATCGGTAGCGACGAGTTCGTGGTTCTGCTCGAAGACCAAAAGGGGTTGACCCGGGTCAACGATCTTGCCGAACGTCTGGGGCGTATCCTGGAAAAGCCCTTTGTGTTCCGGGAGCACGAGGTGTTCATCACGGCGAGCATCGGTATCAGCGTCCACCCCACCGACGGCGACGATGAGGACGATGGCGCAAGCCTCCTGAAATATGCCGACATTGCCATGCGCCAGGCGAAGGCCCGGGGGCGCAATACCTACCAGTTTTACCGTCCGGAGATGGGGACGACGGCGGCATTGCGGCTCAAGATCGAGAGTGCCTTGCGCGGGGCGCTGCAGCGAGGCGAGTTCCTCCTGTACTACCAGCCCCAGGTCGATCTCAAGACCGGTGTCGTCGCGGGAGTCGAGGCTCTGTTGCGCTGGAAACATCCGACGCTGGGTTTTGTTTCGCCCGCGGTGTTCATTCCCATCGCCGAGGATCTTGGTGTCATTGATGAGATCGGCACCTGGGTCACGGAGCAGGCCTGCCGGCAGCTACGGGAGTGGGACGACACGGGTGTCGTGGTGCCGCGCGTGGCCGTCAATGTGTCGGTGCAACAGCTCGACCCCGTGCACCTGGTTACGCTGGTGGAACGCATGCTCGCGGAAAACGGCCTCGCGGGATCGCGTCTGGAACTGGAAATCACCGAGTCCATGCTGATGCGGGAGGCGGAACAGGCCATATCCGCATTGACCGAGATCCGAAAGCTTGGCGTTCTGGTCGCGGTCGACGACTTCGGTACCGGCTACTCCTCCCTTGGCTATATCCAGCGATTGCCCCTCGATCGGCTCAAGGTCGATGCCTCGTTCGTGCGCGATATTGGGCGCAGCAAGGATGGCGAAAACATCGTCCGGGCCATCATCGGTCTCGGGCAAAGCCTGAATCTGGAGGTCATCGCCGAGGGCATCGAACGCGCAGACCAGCTGGATTTCCTGCAACGCGAGGGTTGTGAGATCGGTCAGGGCTTTCTGTTCAGCAAGGCGGTTCCCTCTCGGCG
>PUOZ01000344.1 GCA_003553165.1 Thioalkalivibrio sp. | reverse complement strand
CGCGCCTGGACGGCAGCGGCGAGGCGCCTGCGCGGGCGAAGCAGATTCGCAAGGCGTATCGGTATCAGGGGCTGGACACCTGTGCCGTCGACAGCCTCTGCGCGCTCGCCTGCCCGGTGGGCATCGATACCGGCAAGATGGTGAAACAGTTGCGGGGCAAGGCCTGGGGTCCGGTCGCGCACCGGGTTTCGGGATGGGTGGCGGGGCGTTTCGGACCGATCACCGTGGCCACCCGCGCCGCACTGGGTTCCGCGCACGCGCTGCACTCGATCATCGGCACGCGAATGATGTCGGGTTTGACGGGCGGCGCCCGGCGCCTGAGCGGGGGCCGCATTCCGCTCTGGAACCCCTTCATGCCCCGCGCCGCCCGGTCCGCGCCGAAGCCGCGCCCGGCGGGTCCGTGGGCACCCCGGGTCGTGTATTTTCCGAGCTGCGCCAGCCGAACCATGGGTCCGGCACGCGGTGATCCGGAGACGGAGTCCCTGTCGGTGAAGACCGAGGCCCTGCTCCGCAAGGCGGGCTACGAGGTCGTTTATCCGGAGGGTATCGGGGCGTTCTGCTGCGGTCAGCCGTTCGAGAGCAAGGGCTTCCACGACGACGCGGCGGCCAAGCTGAAGGAGCTGGAGGCCTCCCTCTGGGAGGCGAGCCGGCAGGGGCAGGATCCGGTGGTCTTCGATACCAGTCCCTGTGCGTTTCGGGCGCGCCGCGACATCCAATCGGGCCTTGCGGTCTACGACCTTGCCGACTTCCTGCACGACTTCGTGCTCGATCGCCTGGAGATCTCCAGGGTCCCGGAGACGATAGCGCTGCACCCGACCTGCAGCACGATCAAGATGGGGCTGCAGCCGAAGCTGAGGGCGATCGCCGAGGCCTGTGCCGAGAAGGTCGTGGTGCCGGCACAGGTGCACTGCTGTGGCTGGTCGGGTGACCGCGGTTTCACCTTCCCGGAGCTGAACGCCGCGGCGTTGAAGGACCTGCGCTCCTCGCTGCCCGACGAATGCGAGGCCGGCTACTCGTCCAGCCGCACCTGCGAGATCGGACTTTCCCTGCATAGCGGACGTCACTACCGCTCCATCGTCTACCTGCTGGACCGGTGCTCCCAGCCGCGCAAGGACCTGCTGCCGCAGGGGGGCTTCACCAAGCCGTAGGCTGCCGCCACACGCAGGGTTTCCTGAGGCGCAGCCGAACCGCGCCGCGGGGATCCGGCGTTGGTGCGGGGGTTGGTGCGGGCGTCGGGTGTTGGGTCAGCCGATGACCCTGCGTTTGAGCAGGCGACCGGCTCCGGCGGCCTGGTGCAGAAGCCGTTTCCAATCCCGCGACGACGCCTGGAGCTGCAGTCTTTGCGCCCGGCAGCGCCGCGCCTCCTGGTAGCGCGCGCCGAGCAGAGCCCAGACCAGGTCGATGTTGTAGATCTGATCCGGCGGATCCAGGCGGACCGCGATCACGTCCTGGACGTTGATTCCCAGCTCTCCGGCGGTGGTGTCGATCGCTGCACGGATCGACCGGGCCTTTGGGCTTGCCGGCTGGTCGATGGCGTAGGGCGGCTGCCACTCCTGCGCGGGCGGCAGCCGGTCAATGCCCGCGAGGACGACCAGGATCGGGATCAGGCTCCGTCGGGGATCGGCGGCGAAGCGCCCGCGGATGGCTTCCATCGCGCCGCGGTCCAATACGCGGGCGGGGGCATCGGCTGGGATGACCCAGAGCAACAGATCGCTTTCCCAGGCGCGTTCGGCCAGCCGTTCCAGGTCCTCGGGGGCACCGAGGCCGGGCGTATCGACGAGCAGTCCTTCGGGGAGGTCCTCACGCTGCAGGCGGTAGCTGCTGTCGCGAGTGGTCAGGCGCGAAGGTGCGACCCCAGCCGCCGGCTCGCCGAGCAGGGCATTGACCAGGCTGGATTTCCCGGCGTTCACGCGCCCGGCGATCAGGATGCGCAGGGGGCCGGGCAGCACCGACGCGGCTTCCTCGCGGGCGGCCAGTTTCCGAAGCTCGTCCGTGTCCAGGCGCAGCCGGCCGGAATACAGTTCGATGGCGGCGCGGCCCACTTCCTCGACCCAGATCCGGGCGCCCTGCGTGCGCAGGTAGTCTCCGGCCTCGCTGAGCGTGGCGCCGACGATCCGCTGTCGCGCCTCGGCCAGTAGGGCCGCCATCGGGTTGGCCATGCGGGTGACGCGCCAGGCATTGTGGAGGTGCCGGAACACCTTCATGCCGGTCGCGGCCATGGGTTTGTACTCCCAGATGCGCAGCAGGTGGCCGGCCTCCACCAGGTGCACGGCCGGCACGTGATCCAGCAGCACCATACGCAGACGGATGCTGACCCGCTCCGTGAGCAGCAGGAGTTCCGGAACGGTGAAGCTCCAGATGGGGTCCTGATCTTCCGGATGATAATGCGTTGCGACGCGTTCTATGGTCTGGCGGGCCGCGGCCAGCAGCCGATCCCGGTCGGTGACGATATCCCGGTCCACGGAGGCGGCGACCGACTGCACCTCCTGCCAGGCATCGAGATCCCTCGGTGACCAGTCCTCTCCAGGCTCCGAAACCGCCGCCTCTTCGTCGGTGGGCGACTCGGGCTTTCCCTTGCCCCCGCGGCGGCGCATCCAGAGGGCCGGCAGGTAACCCACAGCGGCCAGTAAAGCCGCACCCAACAGCCACCAGAGCAGCCAGCCCTGCTGCCACAGCCAGAGCAGACCCAGCGGCAGCAGCAGGAGAAACGGAAGCACAAGCAGCGACATGCCCCAGAGCATCGCCACCCAGCGTCGCAGGAGGTCGCTCAATCCCTTCCTTCTGGCAGATGTCTCCGGCATGCGCGTCTCCAGCGGTCCGGTCAGGGCGCGATGTGCACGTAGCCCTTGCCGACCAGGTCGACGATCCGCACGGCGCCCGACACCACGCTGCTGGCCTCGGGAACCAGGGACATGCGCTGTCCCTCGCGCTGCTCCGTACTGTCGACGGTGATCTGGCAGTAGGTGAATCGTATTCCCTTCTCTTCGGCCAGTTCCGTGATCCGGTCGGCGAACCGGCTCGGGCGCCGCAGCAGGGTCAGCCCGGGACCGAAGGCGACGATCTCTACGTCGACCTCGCCAATCCCGTAATGATTGACCAGATTGTTGGCCACGCTGAGGACCATGGTCTGGCGGATCGGGTCATGGTCGCTGATCTGCAGGGCGATCCGCGGGATCGTTGTCGCGTCCGGCGGTTCGGCCCAGGCCTGCGGCGGGACGGACAGCAGCAGGATCGCGAGACAGAACAGGGCAGTCCGGGTACGCATGGCGGTTCTCCAATCGGGGGTGGGCACGAGCCTTGATGGTACGCCAGCGACCCCGTGCCTGGGTATCAGCCCCCGAGCAGTATGATCAGCTTGAACAGGCCCGCAGCCAGGATCGCAGTTGCCGGCACGGTGATGATCCAGGCGGCCACGATGCGCACGACCAGCGAGCGCTTCACCAGTTGGCTCTCGTAGGCCTTCTTCATCGCCTTGCGTTCCTTCTTGGCGAACAGGCTGGGCTCCGCCGACTCCTTGTAACGCCGCTTCATCTCCGCGAGCATCAGACGCTTCTCCGTGACCGGAGCCGCCTCGAAGCGGCGCAGGTATTCCTCCACCTTGGCCCGTTCCTCGCCCTCGTGCCCGGCGATGATCGTCTCCTCCATCTTCGCGTAGTTCATTTTCAGGTATTCGCGGAGGAAACCGACGCCAAAGAGAGCACCGATGGTCACATGGGTGGTGGAGACGGGCATGCCGAGTTGCGCGGCGATGATCACGGTGATGGCCGCCGCGATCGCGATGGAAAAGGCGCGCATGCGGTCGATTTCGGTGATTTCCTTGCCCACGGTGCGGATCAGCTTCGATCCGTAGAGCGCCAGCCCCGCCGCCAGGCCCAGCGCACCGAGCACCAGGATCCACATCGGCGTGGGCGCGCGGCTGGCGATCTCGCCGGTCTGGATGGCCTCGTAGATCGCCGCCAGCGGACCGACCGCATTGGCAACGTCGTTGGCCCCGTGGGCAAAGCTGAGCAGGGCGGCGGCGAAGATCAGCGGCAGCGTGAAGAGTTCGTTGACCCCTTCCTTGTTGTTCTCCATCTGCAGGGCATGCCGATGGATGATGCCGCGGAGCAGGAGAAAGACCAGGATCCCGAAGCCCAGGCCCACCAGTGCCGCGCGATCCACCGGGAGGCGGTAGATGTCCCCGAGCCCCTTGATGAGCATGAAGGTGGCAAAGGCCCAGGCCATGATGGCCACCAGCCAGGGGACGACCCGACCCGCAGCCTCGTGCATCTCCCCGCGATAGGTGATGTTGCGCTTGATGATGTAAAGGAAGAAGGCCGCGATCACACCACCCATAAGGGGGGATATCACCCAACTGGCGACGATCTGCCCGATGGTGCCCCAGTTGACGAGGCTCCAACCACCGGCCGCGATCCCTGCGCCCATGACGGCGCCGATGATGGAATGCGTGGTCGAGACCGGTGCACCGAGGGCGGTGGCAAGATTGAGCCAGAGTGCGCCGGCGAGCAGTGCCGAGAACATCAGCCAGGCAAAGTCCGAAGCCCGGGCAACACCTTCCGGATCGATGATGCCGCCCTTGATGGTGCCGACCACATTGCCGCCTGCGACAATCGCGCCCATCGCTTCGAAGACCGCCGCGATGGCGATGGCTCCGCCCAGGGTGATCGCGCCGGATCCGACCGCCGGCCCCAGGTTGTTGGCGACGTCGTTCGCGCCGATGTTCATCGCCATGTAGGCGCCGACGATCGCCGAGGAGACCAGCAGCAGGAGCCCCTGGGGCGTCAGCGCGGGAATGCCGCGAGTCTGCAGCAAGGCATAGACGAAGACGCCGATCATGAAGACCAGGGCCGCAGTCAAACGCAGGTACTCGGGGCTCCAGATCAACGTCCCCGTGCCGCCCTTCGGTGTTTCAGTGCCAAAGGCCATGGGCCGCCTTGTTACAATTTGATGACAGGCGCAATCGTACCCGTTGACGGGCACGATTGTCAGGGCTTCAACGAGGTTTTTGGCGTCGACCCCGGGGTTGGACCCGCGTCATCCATCCACCGGCCCGGGAAGGCCGGATCTACGGAAACAGGGCAGGGCGCCCCTGCTCAGGCAGGCGGTGGTGTCTGTCTCAGTCGGGGATCATCCGGATGTAGCCGGTTGGGCATTCATGGGCGCAGATACCGCAGCCCTTGCAATAGTCGTAGTCGAAGACGTAGTTGCTGCCGTCGACGGCCACCGCGCGCGTCTTCAGCACGGACTGGTCCGGGCACAGTGTCCAGCAGTTGTCGCAGGCGAGGCAGTCGCCGCAGGACAGGCAGCGGTGGGCCTCGTGGCGGACGGCGCGCCCGTCCAGCCCGCCCTCGATCTCTTCGTTGCCGAGGCGCTGAGCGGCCGGCAGCACCGGCTCGTGCGCGGCCGGTGCGGATTCGAAGTAATGGATGTTCAGCTCGCCGTAGGGGATCGGCTCGGGCGGCGCCCCGGGTTCTAGGGACTTGCCGGCCAGGCGACGGAGCATGCCGAGGGCGGCGCGGCGACCATCGCCCACCGCCTCGCTCACGGTACCGTGATCGCCACGGGCATCGCCGCCGCTGAAGATGCCGGGATGTTTCCGGAGTTCCCCCCACCAGGGCTCCACCCGCATCTGGCCGCGCTCAACCAGGGCCTCGAAGCCGAGGGCATCGACGTCCTGTCCGATCGCGGGAATCACGTGCTCGACGTGGAGTACGTCCT
>PUOZ01000195.1 GCA_003553165.1 Thioalkalivibrio sp. | reverse complement strand
CGTGCTGTTCGTCGATGAGATTCATCGCCTGCCGACCGTGGTGGAAGAGGTGTTGTATCCGGCGCTGGAGGACTTTCAACTTGATATCATGATCGGCGAGGGCCCGGCGGCACGGTCGATCAAGCTGGATCTGCCGCCGTTCACGCTGGTGGGCGCAACGACGCGCGCGGGCCTGCTGACGGCGCCCTTGCGTGACCGGTTCGGCATCGTCCAGCGGCTGGAGCATTACAAGGTCGAGGATCTGGCCGGCATCGTGCGTCGCGCGGCCGCGTTGCTGAAGGTCGGTATCGAGCCCGGAGGGGCGATGGAGATCGCCCGGCGTGCGCGCGGGACACCAAGGCTGGCCAACCGTCTCCTGCGCCGGGTCCGCGACTTCGCCCAGGTCCGAGCCGACGGGTTCATCTCCGGTACGGTTGCGGGTGAGGCGCTGGATCTGCTGGCAATCGACGCGGCGGGGCTGGATGCCCAGGATCGACGCCTTCTGGAGATACTGGTGGAGAAATTCGATGGTGGTCCGGTGGGTGTCGAGAGCCTGGCTACGGCGCTGAACGAGGACCGGGGCACGCTGGAGGATGTCGTGGAGCCGTTCCTGATTCAGCAGGGATACCTGATGCGCACACCGCGCGGGCGTCAGGCCACGCGTCAGAGCTTCCTGTTGCTCGGGCTGCCTGAGCGGGTGGCGGCACGGCCGGATCTCTTCACACCGCCCGCCGGGATCGGGGGTCAGGGCTGATGCCCATGGGTTCGGTCCCGGCCGCCAGCGATGGCGAATTTTCCTGGCCCGTGCGCGTGTATTTCGAGGACACCGATGCCGGCGGCGTGGTGTACTACGCCAACTATCTGAAGTTCATGGAGCGGGCGCGAACGGAGTGGCTGCGCCAGCGCGGTTTCGAGCAGGATCGGCTGCGTGCCGAGGCAGGGGTGCTGTTCGTCGTGCGCTCGGTGAGCCTCGATCTCAGGCGTCCCGCCCGCTTCAACGACACCCTGTCGGTGAGTTGCCGGCCGACGGCTCTCGGCCGGGTCAGCGTGGATATCGCGCAGGCGGTATTGCGCGATGCGGTGGAACTGGCCACGGCGAATGTCCGCCTGGCCTGCGTGGATGCGGAGCGTTTTGTGCCGGTCGCCATTCCGGTGCCCGTACGGGCAGCGATCGAATCGGATCTAGGAGATGAACTGTGAGCGTTGACCTTTCCCTGTACCGGCTGATCATGGAAGCCAGTTTGATCGTGCAACTGGTCATGGTGATCCTGGTCATTGCCTCCGTGCTGTCGTGGCTGGTGATCCTGGTCAAGGCCAGGACCATCAAGGTCGCCAACAGGGCTGCAGACGACTTCGAAGAGCGCTTCTGGTCCGGGGTGGACCTGGCTCATCTCTACGACGGCATCCGGCGCAAGGCCGACATGTCCGGCATGGAACATGTCTTTTCCTCGGGCTTCAAGGAATTCCTGCGCGTGCGTCAGAATCCCGCGCAGGTGGTGGATGGCACCCACCGGTCGATGCGCGTGGCCATTGCGCGCGAGGGCGACGAACTGGAACGCTACCTGCAATTCCTGGCCACAGTCGGCTCGACCAGCCCCTACATCGGGCTGTTCGGCACCGTCTGGGGCATCATGCACGCCTTCCTCGGGCTCGCCGGTGCGCAGCAGGCGACCCTGCAGATGGTGGCGCCGGGCATTGCGGAGGCGCTGATCGCGACTGCCCTGGGCCTGTTCGCGGCGATTCCAGCGGTGATCGCCTACAACCGGTTCGCCACTGACGTGGACCGGGTGATCGGGCGCCTGGAGAACTTCAGCGACGAATTCGTGTCCCTTCTTGCGCGTCAGACTGCTGGACGTGGCGCCGAAGAGGCGCGGGAATAAGGTCCCCAAATGGCTGAAACGTCACGCCGCAACAGTCGTCGCCTGCGCCGGCCAATGTCGCAGATCAACGTCGTGCCGTTCATCGACGTGATGCTGGTACTGCTGATCATCTTCATGATCACGGCACCCATGCTGCAGCAGGGTGTGGAGGTCGATCTGCCCGAGGCCGAGGCCGAGGCACTGGAAACCGAGCAGCGGGCGGGTGAGCCGATCGTGCTCACAGTGACGGCTGCGGGCGCGATGAGCCTGAACCAGGGCCCGCTGGTCAACGAGCCGCTGGCGGGGCCGCAGATGATCGAGATCGTGCAGGATCTGCTGGCGGCCCAGCCGGGTACGCAGACCTTTGTGCGGGGAGACCGGCACGTGGACTACGGGCGGGTGATGGATGCAATGGTGGCGCTGCAGCGCGCGGGAGCCGGTCGCGTTGGACTGTTGACCGAACCACCGCCCAGGGACGCGAATTGACGCGATCCGGGAGTATGCTGTGTTCAGTCTGATTCGACAGCACTTCGGCCGGCTGCTGCTGGTAACGCTGCTGCATGTGGCGCTGTTCGCGGCGCTGCTGCTGAACGTGTCGTTCCTGGCGCCGCATTCGGCGTCCTCCGCGGTGCGGTTCCAAACCGAACCCGTTGAGGTGATCGAAGCGGTCGCGATGGAACTCGAGACCTTCGAGCGCATCGAGCGTGAGATCCGCACGGCCGAGCAGGAGCGTGTCGCCGAGGCCTTGCAGGAAGAGGAGGCTCGCCGTCGCGAGGCTGAGCGCCAGCGCCAGGAGGAACTCCGGCGCCAGCAGGAGGAGCAGCGCCAGCGCGAGGCGGAGGAAGTGGCCCGGCAGGAGGCGATCCGTGCAGCCGAGCAGGCGCGGGAAGAGGCCCGGCGCGTGGCCGAGGAGGCGCGCCGGATGGCCGAGGCCGAGCGGGTGCGGATCGAACAGGAACGGCGCGAGATCGAGGCCGAGCGTGCCCGTGCCGAAGCCGAGCGCAGGGCCGCGCAGGCGGCCCGGCAGGCTGCGGAGGAAGCGCGCCAGGCTGAGGAGGCCGAACGCAGGGAGCGTGAGGCCGCCGAGCGGCGCGAGCGCGAAGCAGCCGAACGGCGCCGGGCCGAGGAGGAGGCGCGCCGGCGCGAGGCGCAGGCGAGGGAGCTGGAGGAACAGCGGCGCCGGGAGCAGATGGAGCAGGAGCAGCGGCGGCTGGCGGCTGCCCGGGCCGATCGTGAGGCCTCGGAACGGAGGGCCAGGGAGGAGGCGCTACGCCAGGCCTACATCGCGGAGGTCCAGGCCTCGGTGGAACGGCGATGGCGCAAGCCGGAAGGAACGCGCGACTCCGATCTGGCGGTCGTGCTGGTCCGCATCAACCCGGACACAGGACGGATTCTCGGTTTCAACGTCGACCGTTGTACCGGCAGCGCAGCCTTCTGCGAGTCTGTGCGCCAGACCATGGAGCGGTTGCAGTCGCTGCCCCGGCCTCCGGATGCCGAGGCGGTCCGCGGTGGCATCCGCATACGTTTTTCGCCCCAATCGGGCTAGGTGATGATCATGAAGCGAAGAACTCTGCAGTTCTGGTTGTTGGGATTCCTGCTGCTGGCCGTCGGCCCTGCCTCGGCGGTGCTCGAGGTCACGGTGACCGAAGGCGTGACCGGCGCGATCCCCGTGGCCGTGACGCCTTTCGCCTGGGAAGGTCCGGGCAGCGCGTCCGAGGATGTCGGGCAGATCGTCGGCGCCAACCTGGTGCGCAGCGGCCTGTTCGACGTGATTGCGCGGGAGCGTCTGCCGCAGGCGCCGGATGGACCCGATGGATTTCTTGCCGAGCGCTGGGCGGCCGTCGGTGCCGAGTACCTGGTGATCGGACGGATGCGTCCCGATGAGGATCGCGTGCTGATCGAGTTCCACGTCTTCGACGTACTCGCGAATCAGCGCCTGGGCGGCTTTCGGATTCCCGTGCCCGTGGACATGCTTCGGCGTGGTGCGCACCGGGTTTCGGACATCGTCTACGAGCAGATCACGGGCGACAAGGGCGCGTTCAGCGCCCGCATCGCCTATGTCGGGGTCACCGGGCAGGGCGACGAACGCCGTTTCACCCTCGAGGTGGCCGACTCCGACGGCGCCAATCCGCGCACGCTGTTCCGCTCGAATCAGCCCCTCATGTCCCCGGAATGGGACCCGGATGGGCGCGATCTCGTGTACGTCTCCTTTGAGAACCGCAGGTCCGAGGTCTTCCGGCACAACGTGGAGACCGGGGCACGAAGCCGCCTCGCCGGGTTCTCCGGCATCAACAGCGCTCCGACCTGGTCCCCGGACGGAAAGCGACTGGCCCTGAGTCTTTCGCGCGACGGCACCCCGAACATCTACGTGATGGACCTCGAGACCGGTGGCTTGACCCAGATCACGCGTTCCAACTCGATCGATACCGAGCCGGCCTGGTCCCCCGATGGTGACGTGCTGTACTTCACCTCCGATCGGGCGGGGTCTCCACAGATCTACCAGATCCGCCTGCCCGCGGGCACGGCGCAGCGTCTGACCTTCGAGGGTTCCTCGGCGGGTGCGGCGGCGGTCTCGCCGGATGGAAAGTCCCTGGTCTATGTACAGGGCGGCGAAGGCGGTCTGCGCCTTGCGCGGCTGGATCTCGAGACACGTCGGGTCACACTGCTCACCAGGGGCCGCTATGACAAGTCGCCCAGTTTTGCCCCCAATGGCAGCATGATCATCTACTCGACCACGGACCGTGGTCGCGGAATCCTGGGTTCCGTAAGCCGCGACGGACGGGTGCACCAGCGTTTGGCGGCGCGATCGGGTGAGGTTCGGGAGCCCGCCTGGTCGCCTCTCTGATGTCCCTATTGATCCACCTTGAACGCCTTTTGAGGATACATTGATGAATACAGCGATTCGTTGGGGTTTGGTTCTCCTGATGGCCGGGCTGCTGGCGGCCTGCGCCCAGCCCAAGCGTGATCTCACCGAGGCTGAGCGGCAGGCCATGGAGGTGGCGGCGGCCGAGGCTGAGGCGGCAGAACGTGCCCGTCGTGACGCCGAGGCGCGCGGATTGGGGGTCGACCGCGATCTGCGCGCGGATCCCCTGGATGATCCGCAGAGCCCGTTGGCCGAGCGACTGGTGTATTTCGACTTCGACCGCGATACGGTGCGGCCGGAGTTCATTCCCATGCTGGAAGCGCATTCCCGGTACCTGTCCCAGAACCCCGGGGCACGTTTGCGTCTCGAGGGTCACACCGACGAGCGCGGAACGCGCGAGTACAACCTGGCCCTCGGTGAACGCCGCGCCCAGGCGGTGCGTCGGATCATGAATCTGAACGGGGCCCGCGACTCGCAACTGGACGTGGTCAGCTATGGTGAGGAGATGCCGGTGGCCTTCACCCAGACCGAGGAATCCTGGGCGCGCAACCGGCGTGTCGAGTTGGTGTACGACGTACGGCGCTGAAGGGACAGCGGCGGGGACGGAGGGTCGCCTCCGTCTCCGCAATCCCCCCGCATCAGGAGGTCATCATGAACACTGCGCTTGAACCCTTGCGGAGCCAGCGATTCCGCGGGGTTGCCGGCACCCTGCTCGCTCTCGGCATCCTTGTCGCAGCGCCCGGTTCCTGGGCGCAGTCCGGTCCCTCGACCGTCGTCACCCAGCACCAGTTGCAGGTGGTGGAGATGCGCCTCGAGCGCGTGGAGCGGCTGCTCGATTCCGGGGTGCTCACCGACATGCTGCAGGGAATGGATGCGCTACAGGCGGAGGTACGCCAATTGCGCGGGCAGGTGGAGCAGATGGAGAACGACCTGCGGAATCTGCAGACGCGCCAGCGCGACCAGTTCCGTAATCTCGACGAGCGGCTTTCGCTGGTCGAGGGCGGGGCTGCGGCCCGCCGGGCGCCCGATCCGGATCCGCTGCCGGAGACTGACGAACCCCTGCCCGATGCGGACGAGCAGAGTGCCTATGAGGCCGCCTTCGACGTCCTGATGGGCGGCGACTACGACGCGGCCATCACACGGCTCGAGCGTTTCATGGAACGTTACCCGGATGGTGTCTACTCGGCGAATGCGCTCTACTGGCTGGCCGAGGCGAAGTATGCAAGCGGCGACTACGAGGGAGCGCTGGTCGATTTCGAGGCGGTGCGTTCACGCTTCCCCGACAGCGACAAGGCTGCCGATGCCCTGCTCAAGGTCGGCTACTCGCACTTCGAGCTGGGTAACGCCGAGGCGGCGCGGGAGGCCCTGGAAGCGGTCGTCGCCGGATATCCCGGCACCACCCTCTCGCGCTTGGCGCAGGATCGACTGCGTCGCCTGGACGGCCGGTGACGGTTGCGGCGGTGTCCACCTCGCGCCAGGCCCGCGCGTCGGCGGTCGCGGACCGGGTGCGTATTACGGAGATTTTCCTTTCCCTGCAGGGTGAGGCCGCGCAGGTCGGCTGGCCCACCGTCTTCGTGCGTCTGACCGGGTGCCCGCTGCGCTGCCGCTGGTGTGATACCGAGTACAGCTTCAGCGGCGGAGAGTCGCTAAGCCTGGACCGGGTGCTGAAGGAGGTGGAAGGCTTCGCTGTTCGTCATGTCTGCGTGACCGGCGGCGAGCCCCTGGCGCAGCCCGGCTGTCTGCCCCTGCTGCGGGAACTTTGCGACCGCGGTCTGACCGTATCGCTCGAGACCAGCGGGGCGCTGGACCTGGGATCGGTGGACCGGCGCGTGAACATCGTGATGGACCTGAAGGCACCCGGTTCCGGTGAGGCCACGCGCAACCGCATGGAAAACCTCGGGCAGTTGAAGCCGGGCGATCAGATCAAGTTCGTGTTGGCGGACCGCGCCGACTTCGACTGGGCACTGGATATGCTGGGGAGGCATCCGATGCCGACGGGGGTCGATGTGCTGTTTTCCCCGGTGCATGGTGAGTTGGAACCGCGGCTGCTGGCCGACTGGATCGTGCAGGCGCGGGCTCCGGTACGATTCCAGCTGCAGCTGCACAAGCTGTTGTGGGGCGATGTCCCGGGCCGCTGAACAACCGGGAGTGGAGGCGCCGGCCGTCGGCAAGGCGGCTGTTGTCCTGCTCTCGGGTGGCCTGGACTCGGCGACCTGCCTTTCTCTGGCCCGTGCCCAAGGCTATGCCTGCCATGCCCTGAGCGTCGACTACGGGCAGCGTCATCGCGTCGAGTTGAACGCGGCGCGGGACATCGCAGCGGCGCTCGGCACGGCCAGTCACCGGCTGGTCCGTGTCGACCTGGGCGCAATCGGCGGCTCGGCACTCACCGATCCCTCGGTGACCGTTCCGGAGAGTCCCGGGGAGGGGATCCCGGTGACCTATGTGCCGGCGCGGAATACCACGCTGCTCTCGCTGGCCCTGGGGCTGGCCGAGGCACTGGATCTGCGCGATATCTTCATCGGCGCGAACGCGGTGGACTACTCAGGCTATCCCGACTGTCGCCCGGCCTTCATCGAGGCCTTCGAGGCATTGGCGAACCTTGCGACCCGCGCCGGGGTCGAGGGTCAGCGCTTTCGCATCCACGCTCCGCTGATCGCGCTGACCAAGGCTGAGATCATTCGCCAGGGTGTCGCCCATGGTTTGGACTACGCCATGACGATCAGCTGCTACCAGGCCGATGCCGATGGCCGCGCCTGCGGCGTCTGTGACAGCTGCCGAATCCGGCGGGCCGGGTTCCAGGCCGCGGGTGTCGCCGATCCGACCCATTATCAGCCTGGCCGCGGTCCGGAGCGCTGAACCTGCTGGTCGGACTCGGACGTCCTCGAAGGGCCGCGTGCTTGCGTTTTCCGGTTCAGGCCGTAGACTATGCAGCCTTCGAAGCGGGTCGTTAGCTCAGTTGGTAGAGCACTGGACTTTTAATCCATTGGTCGTTGGTTCGAGCCCAACACGACCCACCAATACAATCAGGCACTTGTGCTGTATTCGGCAGCGGAAGCGCCGTGTCACCGGCCGCGTTGAGGCCGCAGATGGCGTTGCGCAGCCTATGAAGCGCCTGCGTTGCACGCAAACGATGGGTGCGGCCTCCTTTTGTCTGCGCGTGTCTGCGCGGGTTGCTGCGCGCAGACTGGTGGCTCGGCCAAGACAACCGAGACAACGTCGCGCACGCGCCTCCCAACTCGACACGCATGGTGCAATGAACCTTTCCCCCCAATGAATCTTTCCCCCGGTGTCGTACTGGGCGGCGCCGAGAGAAGAAGGTTCTGATTTGGACTAAGGGGTGATGACATCACCGGGTATCCCGTTCCTCTTTTTTAGTTCCTTACGCTGACTTCCACGCCGACTCCACGGTAACCGACGAAGCGGCACGACGGATCGAATATCGGCTGTCCACTTACTCGATACTGCCTTTCCGTTCCATCGGCATCGACACGACTGAAAGGGAAATCCAGAAAGGGCTGGCGGGCGGCAATGGCTACACGCAGTTGATCCCGCTCTGCCTCATTCCAGCCTGTCACACCGTTACTCTTCACATCGTCTGCCAAAGCGTCGACCTGGATTCCGAGCATCTCCAGGACCGGGCCGGAAACCCTGGAAAAATTCCCGTTCTCGTCCTGCTCCCAGTACCAGTCGGAGGCCAGTTCGGTCAGGCTGCGAAAGCGGGCTTCGCTTTCGCGCAGCTCGGCGGTTCTTTCCTGCACTGTCCGCTCCAGTTCCTTGTTGTAACCCTCAAGCTTTTTGTACAACAGCCGAACTTCAAGCATGTTATGGATGCGTGTTTTGACCTCAACAAGATCCAGGGGCTTACTGATGAAATCCTTGGCGCCCGCCTGCAATGCCCGCAACTTGTGGCCCGGCTGGGCGGTGAGCACAATGACCGGAAGGTAACTGTCCGCATCATCTGTCTTGAGGCCTGCCATTACCTGAAAGCCATCCATGCCGGGCATCTGCAGGTCGAGCAGAATCAGGTCATAATGATTCTTCCGGTGCAGCATGCAGACGTCCTGTGAAGTCATCGTTGAGGTAACGCGTGTGTAACCGGCATCACCCAGCAATTGTCCAATCAGTTGCACGTTGGCTTCCTGATCGTCAACAATCAAAATACGGGCGTTGAGGATATCTTCGGGGCTAAGTATCATGCTATTTCTGTCCGTGTTACGGGGAATTTGGGCGACCCGCTACCGTTTGCGCAAATCTCAGAATAGTCGTTCTCGACACCGCGCGATGCTTTGAAGGCCAATGCATCGAAGCCCGGGGTGATGGAGGTGGCGAGTTCAAGGCTTAAAGCCCGGGCGCGGGTCGCCATTTCCTCGCGCCGGGCCGCGGCGAGGGCATCCAGTTTTTCGGAGCCGTCGCTTGCTTTTCGTGTGGGTGTGCTGGTTCCCATAAAATTCGTACACCGATCCGCGAAAGAGGCGCATGTTTCAGGCGGGCAAGAGGCAACGGCGAATCCATGCAGGTATAGATCGCGCCTTTCTCTCAGCACCGAGGGATAGTCGCTGTGCGCGGAGGGGCTGTCTGTGCGGTGGGACACATAGGCCGATCAGCGCCCCGGCCGACAGGAACCCTGCGTGATAACCAGGATCCCAAGTCCGACAGGCTCCTAGGTGGTCCAGCGCCACCTGTGCATCGACACTGCGGCGGCGGGTGGCAATGCGAGCCTGTTCACCGCGGCCGACCGGGCGCCATGACTTGCCGGTGGCAATCGATGCCGGCTAGTGTGCTGCCACACGCCGCATGACTCCTGCGCCGTTCACGCAGGCGCCGCAGGCCCACCTCAAGGAAATCCCCTCATGAACATGCCCTTGCCGACGCTCGCCACCTTTGCCGCCTATCTGGCGGCAATGCTGGTTCTCGGGATCATTGCCTATCGCAGCACGAGCAACCTCTCGGATTACGTGCTAGGGGGGCGTAGTCTCGGCCCCGGGGTCGCGGCCCTGAGTGCCGGTGCCTCGGACATGAGCGGCTGGCTGCTGCTGGGCTTGCCCGGCGCGGTCTACGTTTCCGGACTGAGCGAACTCTGGATCGGGGTGGGACTGGTCTTGGGCGCCTTTCTCAACTGGGTGTTCGTCGCGGGCAGGTTGCGGCGCTTCACCGCCCTGGCGCACGATTCCCTCACCATTCCGGACTTCCTCGAACACCGCTTTGGCGACCGCTCCCGACTACTGCGCATCATCTCCGCGGTGGTGATCCTGGTTTTCTTCACTCTTTACATCTCGGCGGGCCTGGTCGGCGGCGGGCTGCTGTTCCAGAGCTCCTTCGGAATGGAATACCAGACCGCGGTATGGGTCGGTGCCATCGTGATCATCAGTTATACCTTCCTGGGTGGCTTCCTCGCAGTCAGCTGGACCGATTTCCTGCAGGGCATTCTGATGTTCCTGACACTGCTGGTGGTGCCCATGTTCGTGGTGGTGCTGGTCGGCGGCTGGGGCAGTGTCCAGAGCGGGGTGGTCAGCGTCGATCCCAGCCATACGACGATCCTGAAGGGCATGACCTTCATGGGCATGATCTCCCTGCTGGCCTGGGGACTCGGCTATTTCGGGCAGCCGCACATCCTGGCGCGCTTCATGGCGCTGCGTTCCGAACGTGATGTCCCGCGCGCAACGCTGATCGGCATGAGCTGGATGGTGCTGGCGCTTATCGGTGCGGTCGCCACGGGCTATCTGGGGATTGCCTATTTCGCGGATGCACCCATCGCCGATGGCGAGACCGTGCTCATCGAGCTGATTCGGGCGCTGTTCAACCCGTGGGTGGCCGGCGTACTGATGGCCGCGATCCTCGCAGCGATCATGAGCACGATCGACTCGCAGCTGATCGTCTCCGCCAGCGCCATCACCAACGACTTCTATCGCGGCATGGTGCGCAGCGGCGCCAGCGCGACGGAGCTGGTCTGGATCAGCCGCGCCGCCGTCATCGGGGTCTCGGTGATTGCCCTGCTGTTGGCGATGGCCCCCGAAGCAGGGGTGCTGGATCTGGTGTCCTACGCCTGGGGTGGCTTCGGCGCGGCCTTCGGTCCGGTGATCATCCTGTCCCTTTACTGGTCGCGAATGAACCGCA
Source organism: Thioalkalivibrio sp. (assembly GCA_003553165.1). Taxonomy (GTDB): domain Bacteria; phylum Pseudomonadota; class Gammaproteobacteria; order Ectothiorhodospirales; family Ectothiorhodospiraceae; genus Thioalkalivibrio. The sequence continues at coordinate 11,208 of PUOZ01000195.1, read as the reverse complement.
ACGGAGCGCTGGCCGGCATGGTCGTCGGTGCGCTGACGGTCATCGTCTGGAAGGAACTGTCGGGCGGGGGCTTCGATGTCTACGAACTGCTTCCCGGTTTCATACTGGCAACGGTGGCGATTGTCGTCGTCAGCCGGCTGACGGGCCGTCCCTCGGTCGAGGTGGAAGAACAGTTCGCGCAGTCCCGCCAGCTGCCCGCGCAATGATCGCGGCCAGAGGGACCTGCCGGGTATTGATGAGCGCCAAAGCTCCGCAGGCGGTCGGATTGCCGCCGCGTCAAGGGCCGCCCTTGCGGGAGGCCAGCCTCTGGGCGAAGGTTTCCCGGTGTTAAGTCGCTGAGAGGGCTCGCCTCCCACAGGGTGCTGGCATGCAGGTGGGGCATTGCGCACAAGTGGATTCCCCGCGACGCTGATCGCGATAACCCGGTGCCGGTTTTGAGCAGGGTGCCTGGTTCAACCAGCCGTTCAGGGTGACGGGAAACCTTTCCGAACCGTTCGTCCGTCACGCCCCACTCCGAAGGCACTATCCGATGCGCCGCGAACGTCCACGGTTTTCGCGGTACCGACACCGATGCGAACCTGCGTTCGGACGGCATGGGTCTTCACCGGCCCCCGCGGTCCGGCGGATGGAGGTAGTCCGTGGGATCGGCAACGCCGGCGGCGGCGAAGGCGGCGTGTCGGGCCTCGCATTGCGGGCAACGGCCACAGTGTTGGGGGCGATCGAGCAGGCAACTCCAGGTCCGTGTCCAGTCGATGCCCGTGGCTGCAGCACTGCGAATCACCTCCGCCTTGTCGAGGTGGTGCAGGGGCGCGAGGACCTCCAGGCCGGGCACCAGCGTCCCCGCAAGATTCGTAAAGGCCTGCAGGAAGGCCGGCTGGCTTCCGGGTCCGTGGTCACGATCATCCCGGTTCAGGGCGAGCAGGATGCGCTGGGCACCGAGATGCTGGGCCAGGTTGACGGCCAGGGCGAGCACCGCGAGATTGCGCTGCGGCAGGGGGACATGGCTCACCCATTCGGAGTCGCGGATGAAGTGATCACGCAGTCCCGAAAGATCCATGGTATGCAGCGGTGTGCCACAGGTCTCGGAAAGACTCGCTGCTGCCGCCCGCTCGCTCTGGGCGTTGCGCTGGCCATAGTCGACCCACAGGGCATGCACCGGTTCCCCAAGCTGCCGAAGCCGGTACAGCAGCGCAGCGCTCTCGATCCCTCCCGAGAGCAGCAACAGCGATGGGGCAGACGGGTTCGGGGTCGGCATGGAGAAACGATACGTCGACGTGAAAGTCACAGTCCAATTCTGTAGGTCGGGTTAACGTAGCGTAAGCCGACGTGCCGGGGTGCCGAGGACGGTGCTGCGCTGCGCCCATCGAGTGATAGGGGGCGGCTCAACCCGAGTCCGGTGGTCCGATCACGGGATCGAATGCGCCAACAGTAACCCATGGCGGAGCCGGATTTGTCCATTTCCGCGGGTGGGTCGACATGATTTCGGGGGATTGAAACTCGGTTCGGGAATCGTGGTCCATGGAGCATTAGCCGATCCTAATGGAATAGGCTGATCGGGCAGAGAGCGCCGTCCGGCTAATACCCAGACGTGAACGGATCAACCGGAGAACACACATGAAAAAGACCCTGAAGTTCATCGCGTCCGCCGCCCTGATTGCCACCTTTGCCGTACCGATGCAGGCCAGTTCAGCCCACCTGCACGGCCCGGGCTATGGCTGGGGTCCCCACTACGGCAGCGGTCTTTACCACCCATGGCACGGACGCGGGATCGGACGTGGGCACCTCTCCGGGGGCTTCGGCTTCTCGATGGGCGCCGGCGGCTACGGTCGTGGATGGGGCCGGGGCTACGGGAGGCCCTACTATTCGCACCATCGTTACCACGCGCGCAGCTGGCGTGGAGCCCCCTACGCAATGACAGCGCCCGCCAGGCCGACGACCACGTCTGATAACGGCGCCTACTGAAATACCGGGTATGCCGCGCCCCGCTCCCGAGAGGGGGCGGGGCGCGCTGCCTCCCGCGACACGGCCATCGACAGGAGGCGCCGGGGATCGCTTGCGAATTAGCCGGGAGGGAGCACCGGTCCTGCGGTCACGTGCGCTGCCCGCGTCCCGCGACCGTGGGGACTGGGCTACCCTCTACCAAGCAGTCCGCTTTCCGGGCAGCAACAACCGGGTTCACGACTCATGCTGACGCTGCACACATCACCAGTACGCAGAGGCCATCGCCGGCGTCTTCTCGAGGCGGCGGCGCTTGTCGCCCTGCTCGTGTTTCTGCCACTCTCGGGCCTTGCGTCCGAGGATCCGGCGATGACCGACACTCTCCTGCTCGACGACTTTCAACGCGATGATGGTCTCTCCAGCCTCGGCACAGGCTGGGAAGGGCTCACCGACCGCGTGATGGGCGGACGCTCCGAAATGCAGTTCGGCCACCACGAGAGCGACGCGGGCTCGGTATTGCTCATGCGCGGCCAGGTCCGGCTCGAGAACCGCGGCGGTTTCATTCAGGCTCGGCTGCCGCTGGACCGGGCTGGCGGCAGCTTCGATGCGAGCGCCTGGGACGGCCTCTACCTCAAGGTCCGCGGCACACCGGGGCCATATTATGTGCACCTGCGCACCCGGCAGACCTGGCAGCCGTGGCAGCACTACCGCGCGCCCATCGACGTCGGAACCGAGTGGCTCGAGCAGTTCGTCCCCTTCGCCGCCTTCGAGGGCCGCGCCACCTGGCGCCAGTTGGACGTCAGCGCCCTGAAGTCCGTGGGTCTCGTCGCCTACGGCGAGGCCTTCGAGGCGGAAATCGAGGTGGCACGACTGGAACTCGGCAAACGGCCGGGACCCGCCGGTGTACCCCGGTGACGACCGGTCCCCAACTGCTCAGGCATGGATTCGGCAGGCTGCGGCAGCGTGATGGTCGGGTCCATCCGTGATCCGGCGGCGATAGCTGAGTTGCGCCGGTGATTTCCGCCCCCATACCCCATCGAAGCGGCGCAGGAAGGCCTCTCGGTCCCACGGCAGCAGGATCGCATCGACGTGCGCGTCCCGCACCCTTGTCCGGCAGACGCTCCCGTGTCCTTCAGGCAGGACGGGTGGGTGCCGCGACAAACGCGTGATCATGATCCGGCTGTCACCGGCGAAGTCCGGCATACCTGCGGCACCGTTGTTGAATACCGCCCGGCCGCCCGGAAAGCTCTGGGCGAAACAGCGGCAGGTGTGGCTGCTGGCCAGCAGGTCCACGTCCGCATCGAGGAACCATTGTTCCAGCCGGGGGTGGCTGTCACCGATGGGCGGCATTGCGTCGAGTTCAAGGCCCCACCCCGCAAGGCTTTCCGGGTCCCCGTGCACCACGCCGATCCGGCAGTTCCCGACCTGAAGCCGGAGCTGTGGGGGCAGGGCACGGAGTTCGTTCACGAGAGGGTCGGCGATGCGGGCAGCTTCCTGAAGCCTTGCCATGATCGCGTTCGACCATGCCACCGTTTGCTCCGGCGTCGAGGCGGGGTAGGCGCAGCCACAGCCCGCGCCCGGTTGCGGATCGAGCAGTTCAGCTTCCACGTTGCCCAGGCTCGCGGTGTGGGCGCCAACGCGACGCTGGACCGCGGCGAACCAGGCCGGCTCTGCGTCGAACCAGTGAAAGTCGCCATTGAACACCAGTTGTGGTCGAGGGAGTCCCGTTGCGGCTTCGTGGCCGGCCAGTGCCTCGATCGCGTCCAGCGCTTCGAGGTTGCCGTAAAGTCCGCCGACGACGTAAAAGCTGTCCGCCTGCAACGGGGTCAGCCGTGCGATTGCGGACGCCCGGGTTCGATAGGTGATCGGACAGGTACGGCCGGGAGTCCGGGCATCGGTCGCCATCTGGGTCAAGCCTGCCTGGCGGCACCGAAGGCGACCAGAGTGCCGGAAAGCAGAAAGAGGGCAAGATCGGTCACGGCACAAGCATCTCCGGACGGTTCAAGGGTCTGATGGACCATTAAAAGCAGGGTAGATCGCGGTACCGCAAGTATCAATATGGATCCGGATGATCACGCAAACTCCGCAGGGAATCCGCTCGTGCGCAACGCTCCCCCTGCCCCCCCAAATTCCCCCACCCTGTGGGAGGCGAGCCCTCTCGGCGACCGAATGGCGGAAAACCTTCGCCCAGAGGCTGGCCTCCCACAGGGCCATGCCCAAGCCGCCCCCTGTGGGAGGCGAGCCCTCTCGGCGACCGAATGGCGGAAAACCTTCGCCCAGAGGTTGGCCTCCCAAACGGGCGTCCCTTAAGGCAGTACCAGTCCGACCAACTGGGGAGCTTCCATGATAATCACGATCGGGATGGAAAGTGGCGTCGCCTTATTGCCGCCTTTTTGGGGCAAAAAATGCGCCTCTAAGGCCTTATTCGATCGCGAAATGGAAACGTTATTGTTATAAATCAATGACCTGTCTTGGTCCGACCCCGGGTGGTGTGGTCAGAGGATGTCTCCGAACAGGTCTCGCAGGCGCAGCTTCAGGCGTTGGTCTCCTTCCACCGTGATGGTCGAGCCGGTGATCGGGTTTCCGATCATCCTGAATTCGACGGGCACGCGTTCGTTGGAGGGCAGAAGGACCACGGCGTCGCCGGAGCGCCGCCCGCTGAACAGCCAGCCGTCCAGGCCCACCGACTCGACCTCGAGTTCCGTGCGCGTATCCTGGCGCAGGATCTCCGTGAGCGCGGTCTTCACATGCTGGGTCACGAACCACTCCCCGCCGACGTAGAGCACGGCGACCATCAGCACTGCGACGAAGAGGCTGATCAGCCCTGCACCGGACGACCCTCTGGCCCCGAACTTCATGACATGCATGCCTTCTCCTCCTCGGTTGATTGCTGCACCCTCGCTTCGCAGCGGGTGTCTGTATCCCTGTGCATGGCTCGATCTGCGCAAGCGGACGCGAGCGGTCGAGCCGGCCCAGTATATCGCGAGCCGCCATTTGCTCGTGTCCCCATCGCCCGCGGTCGAGCAGTCAATACGGTGTGCCGGCGTTTTCGTCACCGATGGCCTGCAACCTCTCGCGGGTCGTCTTGCGGCCCAGTTCGATCACCGGCCGGGCCTTGTGGAACTCGTGCACCATGCAGGTGTTCTTGGGAATGCTGATCACGAGGTCGGGACGAAAGACCGCCAGATGGTGTCGGGTCAAGGCCCCCTGCATGGTCTCCAGTGAGCGCATCAGAACCTCCGACAGGGCCATTCCTTCCGCAGTGGGCGTCCCGTTCATGCCGAGCGACTCCACGTATCCCAGCATCCGTCGCAACACGCCGGATTCTTCCGCTTCGTCGTCGCCTACGTCCTGGTCCTCGTCCTGGTCCTCGGCAGTCGCCGACGTCGGTCCATTCACGTCCACGACGATGGTGAGGTCGGTCAGGGTGCGCAGGGTCGGCGCGACCGGCACCGGGTTGAGCAGGCCTCCGTCCACCAGCGTCCGCCCGCGGTACCGGTGCGGCGCAAATACCGCAGGGATGGCGATGGAGGCGCGGATCGCGTCGAACAGGGGGCCATCACTCATCCAGATCTCCCTGCCGCGTTCGATATCCACGGCCACGGCCGTGTAGCTGATCGGCAGGTCCTCGATGTCGCTGTCGCCGACGAGGTCCTTCAGTTTACGGATGAGCTTGTCGCCGCGAATCATGCCGCCACTGGAAAACGACCAGTCGAGTAGGCTGACGACGTCGGTCTGGCTGAGACCCTCGACCCAGTCCCGATAGGTCGTCAGCTCGCCCATGGCAAAGATGCCACCGACCAGTGCCCCCATCGAACTGCCCGCGATCGCGCGGATCTCGTAACCGTGCGCCTCCAGCTCCTCGATGACACCGATATGGGCCAGACCGCGGGCCCCGCCGGAGCCCAGCACCAGGGAAACGGTCCGCGCTTTGGCCGGCCTCGCTGAGCTGCCTGGCTGTGCCATGGTCCCTCCGTCTCAGGTAGTGCCCCCTGCAGTTCATTGTTCGCTTCTTTGCGCGGCGGGTCCAGCGTTGTACTCTTGGAGCGCCAAGATGACGACGGCTCCTCCGCGACCGCAAGTCCAGGTCGTGCATCGTGGCTCCGGCCGACAATGCGGTCCGGACCTGAATCCGTAGCGGTCGACTGGGGGGCTGTGATGACTGACATGGGGCGCTCACCGCATCGCTGGCGTTTCTTTCGCTCCGGCGGTTTTGATCAGGTCCGTCTGGATACCGCTGAGGATCTGGTTCATCTGAGCGAGCTCGATCCCAAGCTCTGGTCGGTGCTGAGCTGTCCGACCTCGGGGCTGGAGTTCGATACGCGCACCCTCGAACTGCTCGACGCCAACGGCGATGGCCATGTTCGTGTGCCGGAGATCCTCGATGCCGTGTCCTGGTCCTGCTCGCTGCTGAAGGATCCTGCCAGGCTGATCGAGGGCGGCGATGCGCTGCCCCTGGACGCGATCGACGACTCGACACCCGAAGGCGTCCGGCTCCTTGCCTCCGCCCGCCAGATCCTCGCCAACCTGCAAAGATCCGGCGCGGACGCCGTTTCCGTGGATGAAAGCTCCGACAAGACCGCCATCTTCAGCGCCCGGTGCTTCAATGGCGATGGCATCGTCCCCCCCGCGCTGAGCGACGACGAGGAGATCCGCTCGGTGATGGGGGAGATCATGGAGCGCTTCGGGCCGGAGGCTGACCTGAGCGGTGAGCCGGGCGTCTCGCAGGAGAAACTGGAGGCCTTTTTCACCGAGGCCCGGGACTTTCTCGATTGGTGGGAAGCGGGGCAGGCCAACCCGGAAGAAGTGCTGCCCCTGGGGGAGGCGACTGCTGCGGCCACCGAGGTTTTCGAATCGGTGCGCGCCAAGGTCGATGATTATTTTACGCGCTGTCGCCTGGCCGCCTTCGATGCGCGTGCCACCGCTGCGCTGAACCCGGACGCTGCGGTCTACGCAGCACTGGCCGCCGGGGAGATCGCCGTTTCGGCGGCAGCGGTTGCGGCGCTGCCGCTGGCCGAGGTCGCAGCGGGGCGGCCGCTGCCGCTGGGGGAAGGCCTCAATCCAGCCTGGGCCGAATCGATCGAGCGCCTGGGCAGGGATGTCGTCAACCCACTCCTGGGAGCGCGCGAGAGTTTGAGCCTGGAGGACTGGGAGGCGGTCTCCGCCCGCCTCGCGCCGTATCGAGCCTGGCTGGCGGGCAAGGCGGGCGAGCACGTGGCGTCCCTGGGCGCGGAACGCCTTCGCGCCATGGTGGACGGCGGTGTGCGCGAGGCGATCGCGGACCTGATCGCGAAGGACGGAGCCGTGGAGGAGCAGACCGCGTCGATCGACGCGGTGGAGCGGCTGGCCCGTTACCATCGGGATCTCTTCGCGCTGCTCAACAACTTCGTGTCGCTGCGGGACTTCTACAGCGCCCGCCGCAAGGCGATCTTCCAGGCCGGCACGCTGTATCTCGATCGCCGCAGCTGCAACCTGTGCCTGCGCGTGGACGACATGACCCGGCACAGTGCTCTAGCCCACTTCAGCGGTACCTATCTGGTCTACTGCCACTGCGAGCGCAAGGGCCAGCAGCCGATGACCATCGTTGCCGGCCTCACCGACGGCGATGCCGACAACGTGATGGTCGGCCGGAACGGTGTCTTCTATGACCGCAGCGGTCTGGATTGGGACGCGACGGTGGTGAAGCTCGTCGAGCACCCGATCAGCGTACGGCAGGCGTTCTGGTCTCCGTACAAGCGCATCGCCCGGATGATCCAGGAGCAGGTCCAGAAGTTCGCGGCCTCCCGCGACCAGGCGCTGGAGGAGGAGGCCATGTCCGGCGTCACCGGTGCCGTCGCACGGGCCGAGTCCGGCCGGGGTGGCGCCCAGCAGACACCGTTCGACATCGCCAGGTTTGCCGGCATCTTCGCGGCCATCGGACTGGCAATCGGCGCTATTGGCACCGCGCTTGCCGCGGTCGTTGCCGGACTGTTCAATCTCGCCTGGTGGCAATTGCCGCTGGTCGCGCTGGGCGTGCTGCTGGCCATCTCCGGCCCCTCGATGCTGCTGGCCTGGCTGAAGCTGCGCCAGCGCAACCTGGCTCCGTTGCTGGATGCCAACGGCTGGGCCGTGAATACCCGGGCCAGGATCAACCTGCCGTTCGGCGCCTCGCTCACCGGCGTGGCGGCGCTGCCGGCTGGCTCGCAGCGTTCCCTGGACGATCCCTACGCGGAAAACAAACGGCCCTGGAAGACCTACCTGTTTCTGACTGTAGTGGTGATCGCGGTTGTCGCTGCGTGGCAGCAGGGCTACCTGGATCCCCTGATCGAGCAGGTGCTGGAACGCTTTCGGTCCACCGGCGGCGGCTGAGCACGGGCGCTCTGCGGACCGGTTGACGCGCCGGGAGGGGCGCCGGATACTGCGTAGTCGGACCCGGTCCATATGCCTCTTCCCTGTACGCCTTTTGCCCACTCATTACCGCTCCGCCGAGGACATTCCGCGATGCCGCAGCAACTACCTGGCGAGGCTCTGCCAGGCCCCCTCCCCGAATGGTTCCCCCGCGGCATGGCGCTGTTGCGCGACCCCTCCCTGAACAAGGGCTCGGCCTTTACGGCGCGCGAACGCGATGTGCTGGGGCTGACGGGACTCCTGCCGCCGCATGTGTCCAGCCAGGAGGAACAGGTGGCGAGAGTGCTGGAAAACTTTCGGCGCCTCGACTCGCCACTGGAGCGTTTCATCATGCTCCAGAGCCTGCAGGACCGGAACGAGGCGCTCTTCTACCGGGTGGTCGTGGAGAACCCCGACGAAATGATGCCGGTGATCTACACGCCGACCGTCGGGCTGGCCTGCCAGGAATACGGCCACATCTACCGCAGCCCGCGCGGGTTGTACGTCTCGGCGGAGGATCGCGGCCAGGTGGCGTCCGTGCTGCGTAACTGGCCCTACCGGGACGCAAGGATCATCGTGGTCACCGACGGTGAGCGCATCCTGGGCCTGGGCGACCTCGGTGCCAGCGGCATGGGAATCCCGATCGGCAAGCTGGCCCTGTACACCGCCTGCGCCGGGGTGCATCCGCGCCGTTGTCTGCCGGTGATGTTCGACGTCGGGACCAACAACGAGTCGTTGCTCGAGGATCCGCTCTACCTGGGCCTGCGCCGGCGGCGCCTTGCCGGAACCGAATATGACGAACTCATGGCAGAGTTTCTCGAGGCCACGCAGGAAGTCTTCCCCGGAGTCGTTGTGCAGTTCGAGGACTTCGCCAATCACAACGCCTTTCGCCTGCTGCAGACCTACCGTGACCGGCTACCCTGTTTCAACGATGACATCCAGGGCACGGCCGCGGTCACGCTGGCGGGGATCCTGTCGGCGCTCCGGGTGACCAATCGGCCCCTGCGCGACCAGACCTTCCTGTTTCTGGGTGCGGGCGAGGCAGCCACCGGCATCGCCGATCTGCTGACCTCCGCACTGGTGGCGGAAGGCATGGAGGAGGGGAGCGCGCGGCGCCGTTCCTGGATGGTCGACTCCAGGGGGCTGGTGGTACGAGGCCGCTCGGCACTGGCCGAACACAAGCGGCCCTACGCCCACGAGCACCCACCGCTCGTCAGCTTCCTGGAGGCGGTGGAGGTGCTGCGCCCGACGGCCATCATCGGTGTCGGCGCGGTAGCGGGTGCGTTCACCCGTGATGTCATCGAGAGCATGGCGCGCCTGAATGACCGCCCGATCGTGTTCGCGCTCTCCAACCCTACCTCCCGGGCGGAGTGCACGGCCGAGCAGGCCTACGCCTGGTCCGAGGGCCGCGCACTGTTCGCCTCGGGTAGCCCGTTCGACCCGTTGGACGTCGGTGGGCGGAGCTTCGTGCCGCGTCAGGGCAACAATTCCTATATCTTCCCGGGCGTGGGCCTGGGGGCGGTTGCGGTGCAGGCCTCGCGGGTCACCGACGGCATGTTCATGGTGGCCGCCCGGGCCCTTGCCGAGACGGTGCGCGATGAGGATCTTGCACAGGGCAGCCTGTTCCCTGCGCTCGCGCGGGTACGCGAGGTCTCGGCCCGGATCGCCGTTGCGGTTGCGGAGGTGGCCTTCGCCGAGGAACTCGCGGGAATGGAGTGTCCAGCGGACCTGGAGGCATGGGTCGAGGCGCAGATGTATGACCCCGAATACGTGAGCTACGTTGTCTGAAACCTCTTCCTGATCATCGCGCAAGCTCCGCAGGGAATGCGCTCCCGCGCAACGGCCCCCGCATACCCCGTGCCCTGTGGGAGGCGAGCCCTCTCGGCGACCGAACGGCGGAAGCCCTTCGCCCGGAGGCTGGCCTCCCGCAGGGCGTCCCTTGAAACAGCGGCAATCCGACCACCTGCGGAGCTTTGATGCGAATCAAGAACCTCTTTTCGCTTGCGCCAAAAGCGGCGTTGCAGGACCGGCCTCCGGGTTCCCCTGCGCCCCGGGCTTGCTAGGTGGGGGGGTGGTGCCTAAAATGCCCGCCCCTGCGTAGAACACGTGGCGAACCAAACGCGGGTTTCACGTTCATAAGGCTGTACCGATAGTAGGAGTCAGAGTAAATGCCCTGGAATGAACCGGGAAACAACCAGCGCGATCCCTGGAGCGGCGGTCAACGTGGCGGCGGGAGCGGTGGCGGCGGACAGCGTCCGCCCGATCTTGAAGAAATGATGCGTAAGGTCACCCAGCAGATCAACAGCCTGTTTGGTGGCGGTGGCAGCGGCAGTTCGGGTGGCGACGGCGGCTCGGGAATGGGTCGCAATTCCAAGGCCGTGGTGAGTCTCGCGATCATCATCGCTGTGGTGGTGTGGCTGGCCTCCGGTTTCTACATCGTGAGCGAAGGTGAGCGGGGCGTGGTGTTGCGCTTCGGTGCTTTCCAGCAAGTCTCGTCCCCCGGTCCGAACTGGCATCTGCCGTGGCCGATCGAGCGCGTGGAGGTCGAAAACGTCGACAGCATCCGTACCCTGCAGAACCGGGCGCTGATGCTGACCGCCGACGAAAACATCATCGACGTCGACATCGCGGTCCAGTATCGCGTGCTGGACGTCGTCGACTACAAGTTCAACGTGCGCAATCCGGACGTCACCGTGCAGCAGTTGATGGAATCGGCCATTCGCGAGAGCGTAGGCAAGAGCAGGCTGGACTTCATCCTTGGTGAGGGTCGTGGCGAGATCGCGATCAGCTCGCGCCAGACCCTGCAGCAGGCCCTGGATTCCTACGGCGCGGGACTGATCGTCACGGCCATGTCGATGCAGCAGGCGCAGCCGCCCGAGCCGGTGCAGGGGGCCTTCGCCGACG
>PUOZ01000004.1 GCA_003553165.1 Thioalkalivibrio sp. | reverse complement strand
GCGGCATGCGCGAGCGACTGAAGAAGGGCTGCGAACTGCCGCCGGATCTGCATCCGGCGTTCCGCGGACTCGACGGGTATGCGGACGCGGTCGACGACACCCCCGCGGCAGTGCTGCGGCACGCCGCGGCCTGGGTGCGCGACCGGTTCGAACGCGAGCAGCGTCGCCGGGCGCAACTCGGCTTCGACGACCTGCTGAACGGTCTGGATGCGGCGTTGGCCGGACCCGGCGGCGCGCGCCTGGCCGAGACCATTCGCGCCCAGTTCCCGGTGGCGATGATCGACGAGTTCCAGGATACCGACCCGGTGCAGTACCGGATCTTCGAGCGCATCTACCGGGTGGCTGAGAACCGACCTGAGCAGGGCGTGTTCCTGATCGGCGATCCCAAGCAGTCGATCTACTCCTTCCGTGGCGCGGACATCCACAGTTACCTGCGGGCTCGCCTCGATACCACCGGCCGTCACTACACGCTGAAGGTCAACTTCCGTGCCTCGACCGCGGTCGTGGCGGCCTGCAACCGGCTGTTCGCCCACGCCGAGAGCCATGCCCCGGGGGCCTTCCTGTTCCGGACTCCCGAGGGTTTCAATCCCGTGCCCTTCGAGCCGGTGGAGGCGGCCGGGCGGCCGGAGGTGTTGCGCCTGGAAGGCAGGGATCTTCCCGCGCTGACGCTGGCTCATCTGGACGATGCCGAATCCATCGCCAAGGGCGAATACGTGAGGCAGATGGCCGCGCGCTGCGCCAGCGTGATGGTGGCCCTGCTCGAGGCCGGGCGCAGGGGAGACGCCGGCTTCTTCGGGAAGGCGGAGCCCGAGCCCCTGCGGCCGTCGGACCTCGCGGTGCTGGTCCGCGACCGGCACGAGGCCGCTGCGATCCGGTTGGCGCTGCGCAGGCGAGGGGTGCGCAGCGTCTACCTGTCGGACCGGGAGTCCGTCTTCGGCACCGCGGAGGCGGCCGACGTGCTGCGCTGGCTGCGTGCCTGCGCGGAGCCGGAGTCGGATCGGCTGCTGCGTGCGGCCCTGGCCACGGCGACGCTGGACCTCGGCCTCGACGAACTCGACCGGCTCAACAGCGATGAGGCCCACTGGGAGGAGCGGGTCCTGCAGTTTCGCGCCTACCGACAGGTCTGGCGGGATCAGGGCGTGCTGCCGATGCTGCGCCGGTTGCTGCACGAGTTCGCGCTGCCCGGCGACCTGTTCCATCGCACCGACGGCGAGCGGGTGCTGACCAACCTGCTGCACCTGAGCGAGCTGCTGCAGACCGCCGCCGGCGAACTGGACGGCGAGCAGGGCCTGGTGCGGTATCTCGCCGAGAACCTGCAGGGCAACGGCACGGCCGCCGACGAGCAGATCCTGCGCCTGGAGAGCGACGAGGGCCTGGTCCAGGTGGTCACCATCCACAAGGCCAAGGGCCTGCAGTACCCGCTGGTCTTCCTGCCCTTCGTCTGCGGGTTCCGCCCGGTGGATGCCAGGCACCTGCCCCTGACCTGGCACGATGCCGACGGCCAGCTGCAGGTCCGCTGGCATCCGGACAAGGGCGATGTGACGCGGGCCGACCGTGAGCGGCTGGCCGAGGATCTGCGCCTGCTGTACGTGGCGGTGACCCGGGCCCGGCATCACTGCTGGCTCGGCATCGGACCCCTGCGGCTGGGCAATGCCAGGAAACACCAGTTGCACCTGACCGCAATCGGGCATCTGCTGTCCGGCGGCGCCGAGATTCCCGCGGGGGAGTTGGTGGGCGCGCTCCGGGCGCTGGCCGGCACAGAGCCGGGGATTGCCGTGCAGCCCGCCCCGGAGCCGACGGAGGCGAGCTACCGACCGGATACCGACGCGCAGCCACCGGGTGCGGCCCGGCAACCTTTGCGGCCGGCCCGGGAGCATTGGTGGATCGCAAGCTACAGCGCACTGCGCACCGCGGAGTTGTCCGGGCACGGGTTGCCCGCGGTCCCGCAGGCGGCCGATACGGCGCTGGAAGACCGCTTCAGCGAGGCTGCCGACGAACCCACGGTGGACGAGGCCCGCGCGCTGGCCCCTGCCGGAACCGGGCTGCACCGTTTTCCCCGCGGACCCGGGCCGGGCACGTTCCTGCACGGACTGCTGGAATGGGCGGCGGGCGAGGGCTTCGGCGCGATCGCCCGCGAGCCCGAGCGCCTGCGCGATACCGTGGCGCGTCGCTGCCGCCGGCGCGGCTGGGACCACTGGGTGGAGACGCTTTCCGAATGGCTCGTGCGGCTGCTAACCGATCCGCTCGAATTGCCCGGTTCCGATGGCCCGTTGCGGCTGTGCGACCTTGTCGTGTTCCAGCCCGAACTGGAGTTCTGGTTCGAGACCCGTTGGGTGGACGCACGGCGCCTGGACCGGGCCGTCTGCGCGCTGACCCTCGATGCCGCGCCCCGGCCCGAGGTGCTGCCCCAGCTGCTCAACGGCATGCTGAAGGGTTTCATCGATCTCGTCTTCGAACACCAGGGCCGGTATTACACGCTGGACTACAAGTCCAACTGGCTGGGTCCGCACGCCGATGACTATGCTCCGGCGCGGATGCGCGAGCGGTTGCTGGAGAGCCGCTACGAACTGCAGTACGTCCTGTACAGCCTGGCCCTGCACCGGTTGCTGCGCGCGCGGCTGCCGGACTACGACTACGACCGCCACGTCGGCGGCACGGTCACCTGGTTCCTGCGCGGGCTGGACGCACCCAGCCGCGGACTGCATCTGGAACGGCCGCCGCGCGCCCTGATCGAGGCGCTGGACGAGATGGTCCGGTCGGCCCCCGATGCGGACCAGGAGGGTCGCCGATGAGCGCATCGCCGGAATCGCTGGCCCTGGGTTCGGCGGACGGTCTGCTGCGGCTGCTGGGGCAGTGGGTGGAACAGGGCTGGTTGCGGGCACTGGACCACGCCTTCGCCGGGTTTCTCCACGAGCAGGTTCCGGACGCGCCGCCGCTGCTGCTGCTCGGGGCGGCTCTTGCCAGCCACCAGCTCGGACGCGGGCATGTCTGCCTGGACCTCCACGCGGCCCTGGCCGACCCGGATCGGACTCTGTCCCTGCCGCCCGACGGTGCGCTGCAGGACCGGTCCCTCGCACGGCCCGGGGACCTGCTGCGGGGCCTGACCGTCGACGACTGGGCGGCGGCGCTGGCACGGCCGGACCTCGCTGGGTCCGGGGTTGGCGTTACGCCGCTGGTCCACACCGGGCGCCGTCTGTACCTGCGGCGTTTCTGGGAATGCGAGCAACGCATCGCAGCCGCGGTGCATCAGCGCCTGGGGGCGACCGGGGACCTGCGCGCGGGCCTTGATCCGGCATGGCTGCGCAGTTGGCTGGACCGGCTGTTCGGATCCGCGCGACCCGGGGTCACCGACTGGCAACGCGTCGCCAGCGCGGCGGCCGCGGGCGGAAGCTTCGCGGTCATCACGGGCGGACCGGGCACCGGTAAGACCACCACGGTGGTACGCCTGCTCGCCCTGCTGCAGGCATTGAACCTGCAGACGGGGGCGGCGGCGCCATTGCGGATCCGGATGGCCGCGCCTACCGGCAAGGCGGCGGCGCGACTGAACGCCTCCGTGGCCGGTGCAGTGCACCAGCTCCCTCTGCCGGAGGACGCACTCGGCGTGCGGATCCGCGCGGCGATACCCACCGAGGTCAGCACGGTGCACCGCCTGCTTGGCAGCCGCCCCGGAACGCGCCACTTTCGCCATCACCCGGCCAACCCGTTGCCGCTGGATGTGCTGGTGGTGGACGAGGCCTCGATGATGGACCTGGAGCTGATGACCGCGGTGTTCCAGGCTCTGCCGCCGACCGCCCGACTGATCCTGCTCGGGGACCGCGACCAGCTGGCCTCGGTCGAGGCGGGGGCCGTGCTGAGCGAGGTCTGCGCCCGCGCCGGGGACGGCCACTACACGGCGGCGACCGCCGGCTGGCTGGAGGCGGTCTCCGGGGAGGCGATCCCGGGATGGGCGCTGGATCCCGCGGGGATGCCCCTCGACCAGCACATCGTGATGCTGCGCCAGAGCTACCGTTTCGGCGAGGGCAGCGCCATCGGTCGCCTCGCGCGTGCGGTCAATGCCGGCGATGTCGAGGGCGTGTACGCGATCACGGCCGATGGTGGGCCGCTCGCCGATCTTGCCAGGATGCGGCTGCACGGTTCCGACGCGTCCGAACTGGAGCGCTGCGTGGTGCATGGCGGCGCCGAATTCTTCCGGCCGGCCGCTGACGGAGCCGGGCCGAGCGGCTACGCGGGTTACCTGCGCCTGATGGCCACGGAGGATCCCGGCGACCAGGGCGATCCGGCAGCGGCCGAGCGCTGGGCGCGCAGGGTGCTCGCAGCCCACGCGGGCTTCCAGCTGCTGTGCGCGGTCCGCCAGGGACCCTGGGGTGTCGAGGGCATCAACCGGCGGATCGAGACCGCGCTGCGCGCGCAGGGGCTGATCGGCGGCGGGGTCTGGTACCCGGGCCGGCCGGTGATGGTCACTGCCAATGACTATGGGCTCGGCCTGATGAACGGCGACATCGGCGTGACGCTGGCCATGCCGGTTCTGGACGCCGGCGGGCGGCCGACGCGTGCGCTGCGCGTCGTGTTCCCGGTCGGCGACGGCAGCGGGCGCGTACGCTGGATCCAGCCGAGCCGGCTGGTCCAGGTAGAGACCGTGTACGCGATGACGGTGCACAAGGCCCAGGGTTCGGAGTTCGACCATGTGGCGCTGCTGCTGCCGGACCGCGAGAGCCCCATTCTGACCCGGGAACTGCTGTATACCGCGATCACGCGAGCGCGCCGCTGGTTCACGCTGCTGGAGCCGCGCGCCGGCGTGCTCGAGCAGGCGATCCTGCGCCGGGTGGTGCGCGGCAGCGGACTCGGCGAGGCCCTGCGCGGAAGCGGTGAAGCGCAGGCAGGGAGGGGTTTCGGCGATGCCCGGTGAGCGCCCCGGCGTTCTGGATCCGGCGTTGCTCGCGGCGTACCGGGCCGCTGAGTACGTGGTGCCGATCGGGGCACGCCTGTGCCGTTTTCGTCCCGATCGCCCGGCCCCGGCTCCGCTGGCGGCCTGGCTGGCCGACAACGGCCCTGCCGGCTGGCTGAGCGCCTTCAACCCGGGCAGCCGGCGCCTGTCGATCCTGGACAACCTGCGTCGCCACGACGCCCTCTTTCGGCGGCTGCGCTCGGAGGGCCGAGCGGTCCTGGCCGGCTATGCGGCGGATCCTGCCGGGGAGTGGCCGGACGAGCCCAGCCTGCTGGTGCCCGGGGTCGGGCTGGAGCGGCTCAACCGGCTCGCGCTGGACTTCGGGCAGGTCGCTTTCCTGTGGCTGGAGCCGGGACAGCCCGTCCGCATGCTCCTCGCCGATCCGTCCGGTGCGCTGGCGACCTGACGCGGGTGAACGCATCGCAAAGGGCCTGTTTGCACCACGAAGAACACGAAGGACACGAAGAAGGGCTAATGATCAATGGGTTAAAAGTTCTGTAGGTCGGGTTAGCGCAGCGTAACCCGACGTTCCGGGGTTCCGACGTTCCGGGGTTCCGGGGTTCCGGGGTTCCGGGGACGATGCTGCTTTGCGCCCATGGTTGGTGCGAGGCCCGTCGGGTTACGCCCTTTGGGCTAACCCGACCTACGGTTTGCGGCTTTTCATCGCCAGCTGCCTGCCGCATTGTCCAAAATTCAAAACCTTCGTGTTCTTCGTGGTGAGAAAAGACCTTATCAGCGTTCGCGTGGGAATCCGTATTCGTGCCGTCCCCGGTGCAGCCGCTTGTAGCGGCGGATCATGATGATGGC
>PUOZ01000294.1 GCA_003553165.1 Thioalkalivibrio sp. | reverse complement strand
CGGTGATCGCGCAGCGTTTCCTGCCCGAGTACCAGCAGGGCGACAAGCGCATCATCCTGATCCACGGCGAGCCGGTCGACTTCGCGCTGGCGCGCATTCCCGCGGCGGGCGAGTCCCGTGCCAACCTGGCGGCGGGCGGCCGCGGCGAGGCGGTTCCGCTCACCGAGCGCGACCGCTGGATCTGCGCGCAACTGGCACCGGAGATGCGCGCCCGCGGGCTTGATTTCGTGGGCCTCGATGTCATCGGCGATTACCTGACCGAGATCAACGTAACCAGCCCCACCGGGATTCGCGAACTCGACAAGGCCTGCGGTCTCGACATCGCCGGCCGGTTCATCGAGTACCTGGAGGCAAGCCACCCCTCATGACCCGCTCCCACCCGCACATCGGCCTGCGTGCCGCGGCCGCACTCCTGCTGCTGGTCGCCCTCAGCGGCTGCGAGCGCAAGCCCGAGACGGACCGGTTGACCTTCCAGGCCTTCGGCACGCTGGTCGACATCACGGTGTACCCGGGCGGCGCACACGACCTGACGCGGATCGAAGCGGAACTCAGCGAGGACCTCGAGATCATGCATGCCTCCTGGCATGCCTGGGAACCGGGCTCGCTGGGACGAACCAACCAGCTCCTCGCCCTGGGCGGCGAGTTCAGCGCGCCACCCTCGGTGCTGCCGCTGATCGAGTTCGCACAGGAACTGGAGCAAAGGACCGATGGGCTGTTCAATCCCGCGCTGGGACGCCTGATCGCCGCCTGGGGCTTCCACCAGGACGAGGCCGCCGGCCCCCCGCCCGACGCGGAACGACTGGCGACCCTGCTGGCCGATCCGCCCCGTATGAGCGATATCGAGCGCCGCGGAGTGCGCCTGCGTGGGCGTCATCCGGATCTGCAGCTGGACTTCGGGGGCATGGGCAAGGGTTTTGCCGTGGCGCGCAGCCTGGACCTGCTCGCCGATCTGGGTGTCGAGCACGCGATCGTCAACGCCGGCGGCGACCTGATGACGCGCGGCCGGCCGGGTGACCGCGCCTGGCGCATCGGCGTGCGCGACCCGCTCGGCCAGGGCGTGCTCGCGAGCATCGAACTGGGGTCCGACGAGGCCCTGTTCACCTCCGGTGACTACGAACGCGGCTACGAATGGGATGGCGAGCGGATTCACCACGTGATCGATCCGCGCAGCGGGCGGCCCAGCCGCGGTCTCGTTGCGGCGACCGTGCTGCACGGCGACCCCGGGCTGGCCGACGCCGCCGCCACCACGCTGATGATCGCAGGACCCAATGACTGGCCGCTGTACGCCCAGCGTCTGGGCGTGGCAAGGGCGCTGGTGGTGCTGCCGGACGGCTCGGTCGAACTGACCCCGGAGATGGTGCCCCGGGTCGAATTCCGCCGCCAGGTCATCCGCCGGATCCGCGCCGCGGAACCCGGCGTCGACACCAGCGTTCCATGATGCGGAACCTGCGCTGGGGCGACGCGGTGGTCGTGGCCCTGGCCACCGCGCTGGTGACGACGAGCTTCGCGCTGGGCTATGCCCCCGGCGCGGGCTCGACGCACCTGGTGGTCACGCAGGCCGGCATGGATCCGCGCCACTATCCGCTCAACGAGAACCGGGCCATCCGGGTCGAGGGCCCCGCCGGCATCACCGAGATCGAAATCCAGCCGGGCCGTGCCCGCTGCCTGCGCTCGCCAGGCAACCAGGGCATCTGCGAGGCCGCGGGCTGGCTGGAACGTCCCGGGGACATGGCGGTGAGCCTGCCCAACCGCCTGATACTGCAGGTGGGCGGTGTGCGAAGTGATTTCGACAGCATGCACTACTGACCGGCCATGCGGGAGGTGAACACCGCCCCGGTTCTTGCGGATCGCCGCATTGCCGCGCTCGCCGCCCTTGCCATCGGCCTGCAGGTGATCGAGGCGGCGATCCCCAGCCCCGTCCCGGGAATCAAGCCGGGCCTGGCCAACGTGATCACGCTGGTGACCCTGGTCACACTGGGATGGCGGGCCGCGCTGGCCGTGACCCTGCTGCGCGTCGTCGGCGCCAGCCTGCTGCTGGGCACCCTTCTGAGCCCGGGTTTCTGGCTATCCCTGACCGGGGCGCTGGCTGCGCTCGCGGTGCTGGCGCCCCTGCTGCCACTCCATCCGCGCCATCTCAGTGCCCTTGGGCTCGCGGTGCCGGCGGCGATCGCGCACACCCTGGGCCAGTTCCTGCTCGCCTGGGCGGTGATCATTCCCCACCCCCAGTTGCCGCTGCTGCTGCCGCCCCTGCTGCTCGCCGGACTGATCACCGGCGTGGCCACGGGTATACTGACCGCATCGGTGCTTGCAGATCCGCGCATCCAAAGACATGTCCGCGACCCTTCCACAAACCAATCCGGATGACGGCAGCAAGCTCGGGCTGACCCTGTTCCTGGCGCTGGTGCTGCACGCGCTGGTGATCCTCGGAGTCGGTTTCGAGATGCTGTCGGGCGAACGCCCCGACCAGGTAACGCTGGACGTGACCTGGGTCGAGGTTCCGACTACCGTGGAGGAACCGGAGAAAGCGGAGCACACCGCCACCGAGGCCCAGGCCGCCAGCGGCACCGCGGAAGAGAGCCAGCCGGCACGCAGCCCGGAGACCATCGGGGAACGCGTGGCCGAATCGGAGGCGGTGGAGGCCTTGCAACCGCCGCCCGAGGCGTTGGCACAGCCGGAGCCCGATCCCCTGATCACGGTCGCTCCGGAACCCGAGACGGCGCCGCGCCCGCGCGAAACGGAACCTTTCGACGCTGCCGAGGCAACCGAGACGCCCTCCGCGGCGATGCTGATGGCCCGGGGCCTGGAGGCAGCCCGAGCCACTCCGGGGGAGACGGCGCAACCGCTGCTGTCCCGTGCGACCCGCACCCTCTATCTCGACACCCTCGCCGCGCGCGCCGCCCCGGAAGCCGCCTACCTGGAGGCCTGGATACGCAAGGTGGAGCGGATCGGCAACCTGAACTACCCGGACGAGGCGCGGCGCCGAGGCCTGTCGGGATCGCTGGTGCTCTCGGTGCGGCTGGATGCCGAGGGCCGGGTCCTGAACATCGGGGTCGCACAGAGTTCGGGGGAACCGATCCTCGATCAGGCCGCGATGCGCATCGTCGAACTCGCGCAGCCCTTCGCACCGTTCACGGAGAGCATGCGCGAACAGTACGATCACATCGTGATCACAAGGACCTGGGCCTTCCGGCGCGACCGGGTGGAGCGCGCGCGGTGAAGCCCGGCCCACGGGTCGTGCAGGCGAATCGGTCGCCGCCTCCCTTGCGGGCAGGGGCCGACCGGCTGATACTCTAGCCATGGCCCATTCCATACCCAACTCGACCACCGATGGACTGCGCGGTCACTTCCTGATCGCGATGCCCAGCCTGCAGGATGGCTATTTCGGCCACACGGTCACCTACATCTGCGAGCACGGTGACCACGGGGCGATGGGGCTGGTGATCAACCAGCCGATCGACCTCACGCTGGAACAGATGCTGCGGCAGCTGGATCTCGACCCGGCCTCGACATTAGCGGAGCAGACGGTGTTCCGCGGCGGACCGGTCCAGCCCGAGCACGGCTTCGTGCTGCATTCGCCGGAGAAGGAATGGAATGGCACCCGGAAGCTGTCCGGCGAAGTGTCGCTGACGACCTCGCGCGACATCCTCGAGGCCATGGCGGTGGGAAAGGGTCCCGCGCAGACCCTGATCGCGCTGGGTTACGCAGGCTGGGGACCCGGTCAGCTGGAGAGCGAGATCGCAGAAAATGCGTGGCTCGTGACTCCCGCCAACCGGTCCATCCTGTTCGCGCTCCCCCCCTACGAGCGCTGGAATGCCGCGGCACGGCTCATCGGCATCGACATGAACCTGATCAGCCAGGTCGCCGGACACGCCTGATCGTGCGGCTGATGGCCTTCGACTACGGCCAGCGCCGCCTCGGCATCGCCGTCGGTGACGAAATCACCGGCAGTGCCCGGGGGCTGGTCACGTTGCGCTCCGACTCTCCGGACGCCTCGAAGGCCATCGCTGC
This sequence comes from Thioalkalivibrio sp., assembly GCA_003553165.1. Taxonomy (GTDB): domain Bacteria; phylum Pseudomonadota; class Gammaproteobacteria; order Ectothiorhodospirales; family Ectothiorhodospiraceae; genus Thioalkalivibrio. The sequence continues at coordinate 1,796 of PUOZ01000294.1, read as the reverse complement.
GCTGGTGGCGGAATGGCGGCCCGATGCCTTCGTCGTCGGCTGGCCGACCCGGGCCGACGGCGCGCCGACGGCTCTGGGTCCCGCCATCCGTCGATTTGCCGAAGAACTCGGCCGGGGTCACGGCCTGCCGGTATACTGGGCCGACGAGCGCCTGAGCTCCCACCTGGGGCGCGAGCGCGTCCGGCACCGCGGAAGCGACCCGGGCCTGGACGCGCATGCCGCCGCGGTCATCCTGGAAGGCTGGTTTATGGAGAACACTCGCAATGCCTGAGATCGCATCCCTGTTGGACAGCATGGCCGAACAGACCCGGCGTCACTTCGAGCAGCGCGGGATCGAACAGCCGATCGTGGTCGGCATCCACTCCGGAGGCGTCTGGATCGCCGAGGCCCTGCGTCAACGCATGGGCTATACCCGGCCGATGGGCAAGCTCGACATCAGCTTCTATCGCGACGACTTCTCGCGCATCGGCATGCACCCGCAGGTGCGCCCCTCGGAACTTCCCGAGGAACTGGACAACGAACACATCCTGCTGGTCGATGACGTGCTTTTCACCGGACGCACCATCCGCGCGGCACTGAACGAGTTGTTCGATTACGGCCGGCCGGCCTCGGTGACCCTGGCCGTGCTGGTGGAGCGCGACGGGCGCGAACTGCCGGTCGAGGCGGCGATCGTCGGCGCCCACATGGAACTTGGAACCGGCGAGCAGATCAAGCTGCGCGGCCCCGAACCGCTGCGCCTGGAGCGCGTGCAGCTGGAGGATGGGCGTTGATCACAGCGGCCTTCCCGGCCCGCCCGCTGCCGCAACCCGGTGCGCTGCCAAACGACCTGCAGCTGACCTCGACAGGCCAGTTGCGCCACCTGCTGACGGTCGAGGGCCTCAGCCGCGAATTGGTAACCGAGATCCTGGACAACGCCGAATCGTTTGCGAACATGAACGAAAAGGCGGTCAAGAAGGTGCCGCTGCTGCGCGGCAAGACGATCGTGAACCTCTTCTTCGAGGCCAGCACCCGCACCCGCACCACCTTCGAACTCGCGGCCAAGCGGCTCTCGGCGGACGTGCTGAACATCAATGTCAGCACCTCCTCGGCCACCAAGGGCGAGAGCCTGCTGGACACCCTGCGCAACCTCGAGGCCATGAACGTGGACATGTTCGTGGTGCGGCACCAGCAGAGCGGCGCCGCCCATTTCATGGCGCGGCACGTGGAGCCCGGGATCAGTGTGCTGAATGCCGGGGACGGCCGGCATGCCCACCCCACGCAGGCGCTGCTGGACATGTTCACCATTCGCCGGTTCAAGGGCGACTTCACCCGGCTCAAGATCGCGATCGTCGGAGACATCCTGCATTCACGGGTCGCGCGCTCGCAGATTCATGCGCTGAACATCCTGCAGGCCGGAGAGGTGCGCGTGGTCGCGCCGCACTCCCTGCTGCCGGCGCATGTCGAGGATCTCGGCGTGCACGTGTTCCACAGCCTCGAGCAGGGCCTGCGCGACGTCGATGTGGTGATCATGCTGCGCCTGCAGCGGGAACGCATGGAGCACGCGCACCTGCCCTCCGAACACGAGTACTTCCAGCTCTTCGGCCTGACCCAGCGGCGCCTGCTCGTGGCCAAGCCCGACTGCCTGGTCATGCATCCCGGCCCGGCCAACCGGGGCGTGGAGATCGACTCGGCGGTGGCCGATGGCGCGCAGTCGGTGATCCTGCAGCAGGTCACCTTCGGGATCGCGGTGCGCATGGCGGTCATGTCCATGGTGATGGGGGTGCGCAGCGCATGAGTGTCCTGATCGAGAACGCGCG
>PUOZ01000200.1 GCA_003553165.1 Thioalkalivibrio sp. | reverse complement strand
TGAAACCGGGGATGCGACGGAATGCCCATGCAGCGGAGGGCTCTGACTGGTCTGACTGGTGACTGGGGTCGGACCGGCGCACGAATTTTCCTGGATTCTTTTCGGGCTCATATTCTCCATTATAATTCATGTACTTGTATTGTTCCTTCGGGATGGCGCACTGGGGAGCCAGTCGACTTCGATCAAGGCGAAAGACGGGCAACACCGCGGCCTCAAGCAGGCGGCAAACCTACCTGGAGGGCGGCCGCCGTTTCAGGGCCGTCATCGTGGTCAGCGCCCTCTCCAGGTTCTGCGCGCCGGCCTCAAGGCTGAAACTGGCGGCAAAGGCGCGCTCCGCATTGACGCCAAGGGAAGCGCGCAGCGCATCGTCCGAAAGGACTCGCTCGATAGCGTCGGCCAGCGCCTGTGGGTTGCCCAGGGGCACCATCTCGGCCACGCCGGGTGAGGAAAAAATATAGCGGGCGCCCACGGTCGGGTAGGTGATGATCGGTGCCCCGACGCGCATGGCATCGAGGTAGACGAAGCCGAACGGCTCGTTCAGCGAGGGGCTCACGAACAGGTCGAGGCCCTCGAGAAACCGGACTTTCCGTGAGCCGTCCAGCCAACCGACCAGCTCGATGCAGCTGGACATCCCGCGGTCTGCGATCTGCCTCTCGAGCTCGGCACGGGTTCTGCCGTCCCCCGCAATCGCACACTCGACCTCGATGCCACGGGCGCGGAGCAGCGCGATCGCTTCGATCAGCAAATGAAAGCCCTTGCGCCGCGAAAACCGGCCCATGGAACCGACCCGCGGCGGCATCCGGGGCGACCCGAGCGGTCGCGGCGCGCTGGTCTCAGCAAGGAAGTTTGGGACCAGAAAGATGCGCTCGGCGGGGTAGCCGATGCTGGTCAGGGTCTCTCGCATTTCCGGGGTCGTGGCAAGCCAGCCGTCGGCCCTGGAGAACGTCTTCAGGCGTGGAATCTGCATTGAGCCGACCCGCGTGATAAGCGGAATGTCGAGCGAGCGCAAGGCCCGCTCGGCCTCGAAGAAACCCATTTGCGCAAAGCCGATGACGACATCCGGGGCGAACGCCTCGACATGAGTCCGAAGTCCGGCGTGGGGCAGAAAGCGGAACAGTTTCCAGCGTGGCTCCAGGAGCGTGACCTGCGGCTCCAGGCCATGCTCGGCCAGCAGCCGGACGACGCCCGAGCCCTTGACCACCAGCAACTGGATCGCGTGGCCGAGCCGCATCAGCGCCAGTGCATAAGGCACGATCGACTGCTGGACGCCGCCGAGCCCCATCGAGGTCATGACCAGCGAAACTCTCATCGACCGGATCAGGCCGACGGTCGCCAGCGGACATGGGCCCAGATCCGCTTCAGCCGGGCGACCAGGGGGTGACGGCGGACGCCGCGGGTGCGGCCGATATCCCGCCAGTCCTCTGTCCTCAGGCGATACTCCGGAAGCCGCTTGATCAGCACTTGCACCGAATCGTTGTCCAGGTCGAACTCGACCAGCTGCTCGGGCCGATCCGCCATAAAGGCACGGACATTCGCCAGGTGGTTATCCCATTCCTCTCGCCAACCGGCAACAATCTCCTCGGGCGAGTCGATGCCCCGCTGTCGCATGAAGCGTCTCAGGAACTCGCCATGCCCGTGATTGAATCGGGACCTGATCCAGTCCTCGCGCCGGCGTACGTTCAGGAGCAGGATCGTGTCCGGATAATCACGCATGATCTCGCGGAAATGCCGGATCGGCTCGAAGGCATCGTCGTCCGACTGGTAGATCAGGTCGGCGTAGAAGGTGAAATCCTCGAAACCCGCGAAGGCTTTCCTGCCCGCCGCAAGATTCTCGCGAATCAGCAAGGCGGCATTGCGGCTGCGGCGAAACGGGCGCCGCAGCTTGAACTTGACCACGCGGTGGCCGGCGCCCCTGAACAGCTGTTCAAGGCTGCGGGTTCCGCACTTGTGGAAGCCGATCTGCACCACCCGGGGCAGCGGCGCGGATCGATCCGGATCCGGGCTCATTCCGATCCTGATCCCATCGTGCGCTCACCTGCCCCATGACCGAACCTGAGCGCGACCGTGTCGGTCTTGTTCCACTGGTACAGCGTGTAACCGAGAGCCGACAGCAACGCTTGCAACCTGGCCATGCGCTGGCCGACCAGATGCTTCGATTCGAAGTTGATAATTGCGGGGCACAGCTCTTCGAGGTTGCAGGCGAAGAGCACCTCGTCGTCGGCGCCCTCGGCATCGACCTGGAGCAGGTGCACCGTTAAAGGGAAGCCGCGCCCGACGAGCAGCGGCCGCAGCTGGGTGCAGGGCACATGCAGTTCTTCCACGGCCTCCTCGGCAGGAACCTTGTTGGCGAGGTGACGGCTTGCGGCCGCAATCACATGCGCCTTGCTGCCGGAGGTCAGCCCGCTCGGCGCGCGGTACGCCGGCGCGCCTTTGAGGTAGGAGACGCGGAAGGAATCCCAGAGGTCGGGGCTGATCCGATACAGCGTCAGCCGTTCGCCTGCACCGATCGCACCGTTGTATATCGAGGTGTTTGGATGATCGGCATAGGCATCCCGCAGGTAGCCGATGACCTCGGGCTGCGGCTCGATCAACAGCGCCGTGGTGAACTGCTTGTACCTCATCAGGAAGCGGTAGATCGGATCGCTGTGGCTGCCGTCATTGGCGCCGACCTGCACGACGTTCAGGCGGCCTTCTGCGGCCAGCGCACCGAGCAGCAATGTCTCGAGGAAGTCGAGCGTCGGCAGCGTGCCGTACTTCTTCCTGATCTCGTAGCCCATGCGGCCCGCCAGACGTTTCACCACGCTTGCCATTTCAACGTTCCTGTCAACGTTCCTGGTTGCTGCAGCGTCCCCCGGCGAGGCGCAGCAATCCTGGTACCCCGGTCCGCGGCGCGGGCCTCAGGCTTGCCGGTAATTCTTGATGTACAGGGGGCAGGGGTAATGCTTCAGCATATCCTCGATGAACGCGAGATCGTCCTCATTGAGCGTTTCACGGTAGCCGCCGACCTGGCCCTTGCGAACCTTGAAAGAATCAGGGTCAGAGGCATCTTTAGGCTTCAGCGCGGTATCGCGCAGTCGACCGCTCGCCTCGAGCGATCTCAGGTTGTCGAAGCGCGCGAACTCGACGGCGCTAGTCAGTTCCTCGTCGCGGACTTCGCGCAGCCCCATGGCCTCGAGCACGCCGCGCAGCGTGGCGACGGGCTCGGCGTGCATGGATTCGTAGCGGACAAGGTGGAACGATCGCAGGCGCGCCAGATTCTCGTGCCAGAGATTGTGGAACGCGATCCATTTCAGGAGGCCGCGCTCGCTGCTACGGATGAATTCGCCGATCTCGCCGACGTCGCCGGTGATCGATTCCGATCGCTTGACCGCCTGGAAGTACGAAGACACCAGCGTGTCGCGTGGATCGCGAATCACGAAAATGATCGACTTGCCGGCGAAGCGCTCGTCAAAATGCAGCTCGTCGTGGCGCGGGCAGGGGCTCTTCAGCGATGCGCCGCCATGATGCCACTTCAGCACCGGCAGCCCGGCCGCCGCGGTCAGTACCCGGGTATTCAGCAGCTCCGTCTCGGACAGCCCGGTCCGGCCGCACAACACACGGCCGACCATCGCGCGCAGCCAGGTGCGGCCGCTTTTCGGATGGGAAATACCGTACTGCCCCGGGGGACGCAGCGCCCCCAGCAGAATCCGGGCGCTCCTCTGAAGGCGCGCGGGAAGCGAGGGCTTTCGTCCGGGAGCGCGATCGTGCGGGTTCATGCCTTGACCTTCCGGCTGATTTCCGTCGCAATCATAGACCCAACGGCGGGAACTTGTCTCGTCGGCGTTTCGATCGCGCCGGGCAACCGCATGCCCGGGCCGGCCGACCGGACACTACAGTCGCTGGCAATCCTCGCGCCAACGGGTGAAACTTTGATTTCACTGGCATGGCTTGCGAATCCTCGGTGCGCCGCATGCAACCAAAAATCTTCTGTATCGGCTTGAGCAGGACGGGCACCACCTCGTTCAGCGCGGTCATGACACAGCTTGGCTTTCTGACACGGTCCGGGCCATCTGGTCTCGGGCTGGCGCTGCACGAGCTCGGTCGCTTCGACGACATCTGCGCGATCGCCGACAAGTACGACTGCTTGTGCGACCTGCCTTACCCGCTCATCTACGAGCGGCTGGCCGAGCGCTATCCGGACAGCATCTTCGTGCTGACCACCCGGAGCTCCGGGGGAACGTGGCTTGAAAGCCTGCGTTCCCTGAACCTTCGCAACGGTCCCACCGAGGCTTTCAGGATCGCGTATGGCTGTTACGAAGTCGACGGCCACGAGGACCAGCTACGCGAGCTCTATCGGGACCACAACGAGTCAGCGCGGCAGTTCTTCGCGGGCTCGGATCGCTTTGCCGAGGTCTGCTGGGAGCAGGGCGACGCCATGCCAAAGATCGCTGCCCTGCTCGGCATCGACCCAGCCGGCATCAGCGTTCCAGTGGCGAATGCCTCGGCCGACAAGAATGCATGGAAAATCGTAGAGCGCCACTGCAGGAAAGGGCGCTACGGCGCAGCCGCCCGCTATGCGCAGAGCGTTGCGGGCACGCCCGAACTGATGGCGCTGATCAACCGGCGCCTGGATTCCCAGTTCAGGCTATTCCAGGCGCTGAGCACACCCAAAACGGCACTGCGGCGCCTCAGGCGAAGGGCCGGAAAGCGGGGCGCCGGCTAGTGGGCCATGCGACCTTCGTCCTAATGCGGCTATTGGAATTGCCACTCCCGGGCCTCCATCGCCCGGGTTTCTGGCCGTTGCAAAGTGGCTTTACCAACAGCCGGTTTAGTAATGCCCCGAAGCCTGCGGCAACCCCCGGCACCCGAGGGCGGATAGAGCTGGACCCCACGGTGGCGCAGTATTGAGATGGGACCAGAGGACCCATGCCCAGTGTCACGCTCACAGGCCGGGGGCCAGCGCGTCGCGGGAGGGCAGCCCTGCCCACACAGCCATGCAGCGAAACACATCCAGCACTGGCACGGACGTGTTGTTGGGGCGCAACGCCACCACCACCGAAATGCCTATACCGCTGTGAACAGGAGATCCACTGCCGCAAGCAGTTCGCCACGATGCTCGGCTAGATTTCCACGACACGCAGATAGCTGTTGCAAAGGAACTGCCGCCACTTCGGCTGTTGACAAGAAGCACTCTTGGTCTTCGACAGACAACACCGGATTCAGGCGCTGCATTGTGGGCTCCCCTGACGCTTTGGCTACAACCAGCGGCGCCATAATCCGGGTACCGAGCGAACTCAGCATTTCATGCTGAAGATCCACGATATATGGAGCCCACTCACGTGACTAGGGATTGGGGTTGGCGTAGTAATCAAATTGCGGCATGCCGGCCTCAGAAGCTGGGATACACGGCTAAGGCCGGACCACGTTCATTGATGCGCCGGTTGTAAGCCTCAATCGCTTGACGATTCACCTCCAGCCATTCGAGTTGTTCGCGGCGGCTGATTTCGTCTTCCAGCGACTTTTCCAAAGTCTGCGACAAATTCACTCCAAGGCTTTTTGCCTTTTTCTTCAGCGAGGTACGAATCCGCAGATTGACTGGTGATTTCTCCTCGGCTGCAGTTTCAATATCCATTGCTCAGGCCCATAGGTGCGTATGCGCCCATTTTATGCGCATCCTTTACCAGGTGCAACAAAAGCTGACCGGTCACCGGTTCCGTTTTTCGGTATCCAGCGACAATTACTTTGGCCGGTTGACGACAACTATTTTGGCCGGTTGCCCGTAACCTTGATCGCCTTTCCAGAGAACCCAGAAGGGGCGGGATGGCGGTCACCGAGCAACAGG
>PUOZ01000329.1 GCA_003553165.1 Thioalkalivibrio sp. | reverse complement strand
TCTCGATCATCCCCACCTTCGTTCTCACCCCCCTCACCTACCTGGGCGGCGTGTTCTACTCGGTCTCCCTGCTGCCCGGGTTCTGGCAGGACGTGTCGAAACTGAATCCCATCCTGTACATGGTGAACGCCTTCCGCTACGGCCTGCTGGGCACGACCGACCTGTCGCTGTGGGTTTCCTACGCCATCATCATCGCTTTCATCGTCGGCCTGTACGTGTTGGCACTGAACCTCCTGAACCGCGGCGTGGGGGTGCGGACCTGACGGCTGCGGCAAGCCCATGCAGCTTCCCGGCCGGCCCTGCTCCCGCCTGATCCGTGCCCCCGCGCCGATCACACCGGTTTTTCATTCGACCGGAATAATGGTATAAACCGGCATCCTCGAGCCGACGAGTGATCATGCCCGTCAGAAAAACGCTCTACTCCCTGGTCGCCTTAGGCGGCCTGGGTATCACAGCGATTACCGCATCGGGCCATTTTCCCGCTGGGCACGCGTCCAACGCGGGCGTGGCCGAACTCCTCAATGAGCAGCTCGGCCTCGTTGCGGGGCCATCGGTCGCTAGGTTGCAGGATCTCGAATGTCGGCCCGAAGTCGGCCCCATGGAGGCGTTACGCCAGGCGGCGCGCTCGAGACTCGCGCAGATCAACGCATCCCACTGGGCCGCACTCGAAGGCAGCGGCGCCAGCGCAAGGGCCACTCGCGGCGAAGCATCCGCCCTGCTTTATAGGCATGACTTCGCAGTGGCCACCTCCCGTGACGAACAGGATCCGGAAGAGCCATTGGCCCTGACCGAAATCAGCCAGGCGCTGTGGTCCAGGCATACCCTGAACGAGGGCGAACACCTGGCGGCGCTTTGGAACAACGCCTGGGGGCTCCGGTTGCGCACGCTCTATCGGCTGCTGGAGGATCCCGAGAGCGCCGGCATCCTGAACCGGGTCTTTCCGGGGCAGAAGGTCGAGTGGCTGGTGGATCCGGATGGAATCCTGAAGCGGCTCCGGCTCTGGAGCGACCGCGCCGAAGGCAATGAATGGGTGCGTCTGGATGGCACCGACGCGTACAGCCGGCGGCAGATCGAAAGCGCGCGCGAGGTCACTCACCAGGTCGCCGCGGGTGAGATCCGCAGCGATGTAGCGACGTCACTGGCCGCCAACGATGCCCTTTCCCCGCCTGCCGTCGCCGCGCTGAGCGTGCTTCTGGACCGGTACCTACCGGACCCCGAAGCGCTGCGTGACGGCGACCAATACACCGTGCTTGTCGAACAGGAGACCCTGATCGGAGACGACACGCCCTACGACGTACGCCTCCTGGCTTTCAGCTACAGCGGGCAGGCATTGTCGGTCAGCGCCGTCCGGAATACCGATGGGCTGTTCTATACGCCCGATGGGCGGAGCCTGTTGCCGCCCTTCGATCGCAAGCCGTTCTCCGGAACCTATCGGATCAGTTCCGGATACCACCCCGGGCGCCGGCATCCGGTCACCGGCCGCGTCGCGCCGCACCTCGGCACCGACTTCGCGATGCCCGTGGGTACTCCGATCATGGCGCCTGCCGACGGCAAGGTGACCCAGGTCGATAGCCACCCGCATGCAGGGCGTTACCTGGTGATCGAGCACGGCCAGGGCTACACGACCCGCTACCTGCATCTGCAGAAGGCCCTGGTGCGTCCCGGACAGACTGTGGAACGCGGCCAGCGCATCGCCCTCTCCGGCAACAGCGGCCGCACGACCAGCGCGCATCTGCACTACGAACTGCAGGTGGACGGGCGAGCAGTGGACGCCATGCGGGTGCAACTGCCGGAACACGAGATGCTGACCGGGGCGGAGCTGGAACGGTTTCGGCGGATCGCCCAGCCACTGATCGCCGAATTACAGGACGCGACGCCCGCTCGCCAGATCGCGATGCATCCCTTCCCGGGGCAGGGCTTCTGATCCCGCCCCCCGCGCAGATCGCCACAGCCGAAGGGTAGCGCGGTGCTGCCGTCATTGATGACGCCCCTGGCCCCCGCCCATCTGCAATGGGACGGGGACCAGCCCCGCGCCGTGGCTTACGAAGACCGGTACTTCAGCGCGCAGGACCCCAGGGGCGAGGTGCGCACGGTCTTTGTCGAGGCAAACCGACTCCCGGAGCGATTCGCGAACGCACGCCGCTTCGCCATCGGGGAGACAGGCTTTGGTACCGGCCTCAACTTCTGCCTGACCCTGGAGACCTGGCGCGAACATGCACCGCCGGACGCCTTTCTCAGCTACCTGAGCGCAGAGGCCCACCCACTTGCGCCTTCAGACCTGTCACGCGCACTCCGTGCCCAGGGCATCGCGGGCGCCGACATCGGTACCCTCCTGGCGCAGTACCCGCCCCTGCTGTCCGGGTTGCACCGGATCCATTTTCCCGCCGACCGGGTCGTGCTGAGCCTCGTCTATGGCGATGCGGCGCCTGCGCTGGCACGGGTGCAGGGCCGCGTGGATGCATGGTTCCTCGACGGCTTCGCGCCCAGCCGGAACCCTGCGCTCTGGAACCTTGCGGTGTTTCGGCAATTGGGTCGTCTGTCCGGACGCGGAACGACCCTCGGCACCTTCACCTCGGCCGGCCAGGTTCGTCGCGATCTCGAAGAGGTTGGCTTTGCCTTGCAGAGGGTCCCGGGCTTCGCCGACAAACGCGAACGGCTGATCGGTGTCTTCCCGCAGGGACAGCCACCAGCCGCCAGACCGGAGCGGGTCGCTGTGATCGGCGCCGGAATCGCCGGCCTTGCGGCCGCCTGCGCCCTGCGCGAGCGCGGGCTCAACCCCACGCTGTTCGACCCGCATGGCGCAGGCAACCGCGCGTCCGGAAACCCGGCAGCACTCCTCACACCTCACCTCAGTGCCGGGGACACCCTCCGAAACGCGTTGAGCCTGAGCGGGATGCGGGCTACACAAGCCCTTCTGGGCACCACCGGCGTGAACAGCAGCGACCGCATCGTCCTCGCCCGCGGCGTGGAGCATCGCGGGATCACGAGGCACGCGGCACGGCGTCTGGGGCACCTCGCTGCCAGCGACCCGGGTCTTGCCGGCGGCTTGTTTGCCGTGCGCTCCGACGACCCCGAACTTCCCGTCATCTTCTACCCCGATGCGCTGGGTATCGATCTGGGCCAATACTGCCGACATCTCGGCGCCAAATTGCAGCTACGCCATCGCCAGGTCCAGACCGTCCAGGCCAGAGCGGACGGCGTCACGGTCCACGCCGGTGAAGGCTCCGAGACCTTCGACGCAGTCGTGATCGCGACCGGCGCCGGCGAGGCGGGCCTGGTCACGGGTCAACCACGCCCGTCCGTCGTGGGCGGTCAAATGACCCGTATACGCACTCCGCTGACCGCGCTGGGGGATTTCGCGCTGACCGGTAAGGGATACTGCCTGCCCGAGCGGGATGGCCAGTACTGGCTCGGCGCGACCTATCGGAGGGACGCCGGGAGCGCCGGCGTGCGGCACGCAGACAACGCAGAGAACCTCAGCGCCCTGCGCTGGGTGGACCCGGCGCTGGAAGACACTGCCGCAGTGGAGGTCACCGGGGCCTGGTACGGTCAGCGCGCGGTCTTTCCAGACCGGCTGCCGATGGTCGGTGCAATGCCCGGGCCGACGGTGACAGACGGCGACCCCCTCCCACGTATATTCCTGAACCTAGGCTACGGTTCGCGCGGGCTGCTTTACGCAGCGGTCGGGGCACAGTTGCTCGCGGACCGTCTCTGCGGCCTGCCCGAGCCGTTGCCGGACACACTCGCTCAGCTTTTTTCGCCGGCCCGGTTCGAGGCGGGAGAGCATCGGGGTCGCTGAACCCCCGTCAACTCACCCCGCGCCTTTTCCGAACCGGCTTACGCGGCGCTGCCGCGGCCTTCAGACCAGTATGCTGGGTCTTGAACCGCCCTCCCCGGGCCTCCACGCCCACCGGCTTGCCACCACGGACACCGGTCCCTGTGGGCTGGTAGTTCGGGACCAGATGGCGTTTGCCGTTACCGATGAGATCGGCACGGCCCATCCTCTGCAGCGCCTCGCGCAGCAACGGCCAGTTCTCCGCATCGTGGTAGCGCAGGAAGGCCTTGTGCAGGCGCCGTGCGCGGATTCCTTTTGCCGAATGCACCCTGTCGCCCCCCTCACGCCGAATCCCGCGCAGGGGGTTGCGTCCGGTATGCCACATGGCCGTAGCCAGGGCCATCGGTCCGGGGAGGAAGGCCTGGACCTGGTCTGCGCGGAACCCGTTGTGCTTCAGCCAAAGCGCCAGGTTCAGCATGTCCTCGTCGGTCGTTCCCGGGTGTGCGGCAATGAAATAGGGAATCAGGTACTGCTCTTTTCCGGCCTCCCTCGAGAAGCGATCGAACATTGCCTTGAAGCGGTCATAGGTTCCCATGCCCGGCTTCATCATCCGGGAAAGTGGTCCCTCTTCCGTATGTTCCGGCGCAATCTTCAAGTAGCCTCCCACATGGTGGGTGACCAGTTCGCGCACGTATTCGGGGGATTCCACTGCCAGGTCGTAGCGCAGCCCGGACGCGATCAGCACCTTCTTGATCCCCGGCAGCGCCCGCGCCTTGCGGTACAGGCCGATCAGTGCCGAGTGATCGGTGTTCAGATTCTTGCAAATCCCCGGGTAGACACAGGACAGCCGCCGGCAACTCGACTCGATCTCCGGGTCCTTGCAGGCCAGCCGGTACATGTTGGCCGTCGGGCCGCCCAAGTCGGAGATGACCCCGGTGAAACCGTCGACCCGGTCCCGGATCTCCTCCACCTCGCGCAGGATGGAGTCCTCCGAACGGCTCTGGATGATGCGGCCTTCGTGCTCGGTGATCGAACAGAACGAACAGCCGCCAAAGCAGCCGCGCATGATGTTCACCGAAAATCGGATCATCTCCCAGGCCGGTATCCGGGCATCGCCGTAGGCGGGATGCGGCGACCGCGCGTAGGGGAGATCGAACACCGCGTCCATCTCGGGCGTGGTCAGCGGGATCGGCGGCGGATTCAGCCAAACCTCCTTGTCGCCATGGCGCTGCACCAGGGCCCGTGCGTTGCCCGGATTGGTTTCCAGGTGCAGCACGCGCGATGCATGGGCATAGAGCACCGGATCGGCGCGCACCTGCGCGTAGGCCGGCAGGCGGATCACGGTGCGGTCCCGCGGGTGACCGCGCGGGACCTCGCGCTGCAGGCGCACCACCTTGGCCTCCTCTTGCGCGCCTCCCTTGGCCGCGCAGCCCGCGGCGCTGACCATGGCGTAAGGATCCGGCTGCGGGTCCACCGCCCCCGGCGCATCAATGTCCGTGGAATCGATCACGACCATGTCCGCCGGCACCGCATCGCGCAGGAACACGGTGCCGCGCACGTCCTGGATCTCGCGCGGATGCTCGCCCGCCGCCACCCGGTGGGCGACCTCCACCAGGGCGCGCTCGGCGTTGCCGAACAGTAGAAGATCCGCCCGGGAGTCGAGGAGGACGGAACGGCGCACTTTGTCGGACCAGTAGTCATAGTGAGCGATGCGGCGCAGGCTGGCCTCGATGCCGCCGATCACGATCGGGACGTTCGGATAAGCCTGGCGTGCCCGCTGGGAATAGACGATCACGGCCCGGTCCGGACGCCGGCCGCCCTCGTCGTTGGGCGTATAGGCGTCGTTCCGGCGCACCCGCCGATCCGACGTGTAGCGGTTGACCATCGAGTCCATGTTCCCTGCGGTGATGCCGAAGAACAGGTTCGGCCGGCCAAGCGCCTGGAAGGGTACCGTGGACTGCCAGTCGGGCTGGCTGATGATGCCGACACGAAATCCCTGGGCCTCCAGCAGGCGCCCGATGATCGCCATGCCGAAGCTGGGGTGATCGACGTAGGCGTCACCGGTGACCAG
>PUOZ01000172.1 GCA_003553165.1 Thioalkalivibrio sp. | reverse complement strand
GCTGCGCTGGCACCGTTCGACATCGCGCTATGCCCGATCGGAGCGAAGAAGTCGCAGCGCGTGCGCGAGGCTGTCGCCGAGCTGCACGACGAGCTCCAGGCAGCGGGATTTGCCGTGCTGCTGGACGACCGCGACATCCGCCCCGGCGTGATGTTCGCGGACATGGAGCTGATCGGCCTGCCCCACCGGCTGGTGCTCGGCGAGCGGGCGCTGGACGAGGGGCTGATCGAATACCAGGGCCGGCGCGACCCGGAGGCCCGGAAGATCGACAGGGCCGGCCTGGTCGAATTCCTCCGCGAGCGCTCCACCGCTATCGTGTAGAGAACTCGTGCGGCAGCGGATCGGGGAGCGGTTCCGGTTCGCAGTCCACGGCCGTAACCCGGGCCTGGGGCGGACCGGCCCGGAGCCAGGCGCGCAGTTCGGACAGCGCACCGGCCGTGCCGACAGCCAGCACCTCCACGCTGCCGTCGGGCAGATTGCGGGCATGGCCGACGATGCCCAGCGAGCGTGCCTTGCGCTCGGTCGAGGCCCGGAAAAAGACACCCTGCACGCGTCCGGTTACCCGGCAACGCAGTGCCTCGCTACCATTGGCGTTGCTGTTCATGTTCACCTCCGGAGGCGACGATGACCGATTCCCTGCGTATTTACCACAACCCCCGCTGCAGCAAATCGCGTGCCACGCTGGCCCTGCTGCGAGAACGCGGGCTCGAGCCCGAGGTCGTGGAGTATCTGAAGACGCCGCCCGACGAGGCGACGCTGAAGGCCGTGCTCGACCAGCTCGGCATCCGGCCGCGGGACCTCCTGCGCAGCGGCGAAGCCGAATACCGCGAACTCGGACTGGATGATCCCGGCGTTTCGGACGAACAGTTGCTCCGGGCCATGGTCGAACACCCGAAATTGATCGAACGTCCGATCGTGCTCCACGCCGGAAAGGCGCGCGTGGGGCGCCCGCCCGAGCGCGTACTGGAGATCCTCTGATGACCGAGATACTGGTGCTGTACTACAGCCGCTATGGGGCCACGGCCCAGTTGGCAAGGCACATTGCCACCGGGGTCGAGAAATCGGGGGCCGTCGCGCGCGTGCGCACGGTGGCACCCGTCACTACCAACCTGGAGGCCGAGGCACCGGCGGTCCCGGAGCAGGGTCCGCCCTACGCAACGGTACGGGACCTCGAAGAAACCGACGGCGTGGCGCTGGGCTCGCCAACGCGTTTCGGCAACATGGCGGCGCCGCTGAAGTACTTCCTCGACGGGACCAGCGGCCTTTGGGCCAGTGGCGCGCTGGTGGACAGGCCCTTCGGCGTCTTCACCAGCACCGCGACCATGCACGGCGGCCAGGAAACCACCCTGCTGAGCATGGCGCTGCCGCTGATCCACCAGGGCATGGTCTGGGTCGGAGTCCCGTATACCGTGCCCGAACTGACCAGCACCGCCAGCGGCGGCAGCCCTTACGGCCCTTCGCACGTCGCCGGCCCCGACGGCAGCCGCGAGGTCACGCGCGAGGAGCGTCGCATCGCCGAGGCCCTGGGCGAGCGCATCGGCCGTCTGGCCGGACGCCTGCGGGGGGATGCCGCGCCTTGAATCCGCTGCGTGCAGGGCGCTGGCTGACCTTGGGCGGCTATTTCGGTCTGTTCTTCCTGATCCTGACCTGGACGAGCCTGATCGACCCGCCCCAGCACCTGCCGCGCTCACTGGTGCTGCTGGCGCTGCTCCTGCCGCTGCTGGCTCCGCTGCGCGGACTGCTGCACGGGCGGCAGCGGACCCACGCCTGGACCAGCCTGTTGTCGCTCCTCTACGTCGTGATCGGCATCACTCTCGCTGCCGTCGCGGAAGACCGCGTCTACGGCCTGTCGATGCTGGGCCTCGCACTGGTGCTTTTCAGCGGCTGTCTGCTGTATGTCCGCGCCTTTGCATGGGAGCGCCGGCGGGCACCGGAAGCCTGACTCATTCCCTGCCCGGCGGCCGCCGCAGCTGCTCCCGGATGAAGGGGATGGTGAGACGGCGCTGTTCTGCCAGTGCCGCCAGATCCAGCCGATCCAGAAGGCTCAGCAGAACCTCCAGGTCGCGACACTCGTGACGCAGGAGATAGTCGACCACGGCCCCGCTCAATTCCAGCCCGCGCGACGCGGCGCGCTTTCGCAGGATCGCCTTGAGTTGCAGATCCCCGGGCTGATCCAGCCGGAACACCGGCCCCCACCCCAGGCGGGAGCTCAGGTCCGCAAGGCGGCAGCCGATCCCCTCCGGAGCCGCGCGCGCCGCGAGCAGCAGCTGCCCCCTTCGCTCCCGCACCTGGTTGATCAGCCCAAACAGCGCCCGTTCCCAGTCCGGCTGTCCCGCCACGGCCTGAAGGTCATCGAGGACCAGCAGTTCCAGTCCGTCCATCCCCTCCAGCACCGCGCCGGGATCCAGGGCCTGCAGTTCCTGCAGCGGCAGATAGGCGCAGGACCGGCGCTGCGCGAAGGCCTCGTGGCAGGCCGCCTGGAGCAGGTGGGTCTTGCCCGATCCCGCCCCCCCGTGCAGGAAGACCTGCCGCTCGCCCGCACCGGCCGCCATCGCCTTCAGGGTAGCCGCGGCCAGACCGTTGCCGTCCGTGTGGAAGGTGTCGAAGCGCGAGTGGTCGCGCAACCGTAGGTCCAGGGGCAGCTGTCTAACGGTCATCGCTGGATTGCCCCGCGCGCCCGAACGCGCGGCAAAGCACGCAGGGATCGCGGCTCGATGGTCCGGCCCGGTGGCGGCCATCATGCCGCCGGGAATCCGGCATCATGCCCGCGGGGACGCCTGGGGAAACGACGAGTTGTCGTGGAAGTGCCGCCAGGCACGACGGCCCCAGACCACGGTGTAGGCCACCCCGCTGGTCACCGTCGTAACGGTCACGATCACAATCAGCAGCTGCACCCAGACCGGATCCAGATCGAGGATACCCACCTTGAGGATCGCGCCCAGCACCAGGAGAATCTGGAAGAAGGTATTGATCTTGCTGATCATCAATGGCTCGACCTGCAAGGGACCGACCCAGCGCCGGTAGGCCAGGGAGCCCAGCGAGAGCCACGCATCGCGTCCGACCACCAGCGCCAGCAGCCAGATGGGCAGCAGGCCACTGAGGGTCACTGCCAGGTAGATGCCCAGCATCAGGATCTTGTCCGCGGCCGGGTCCAGCCAGGCGCCCATTTCCGTCGCCCAGCCATACCGCCGGACCAGATAGCCGTCCAGCGCATCGCTCAGACCGGCGATGGCCAGAAGAACCAGCGCCGGCCAATAGTCGCCCCGGTAGAGAAACCAGGCGATCGGAATCGTCAGGAACAGGCGCGACAGCGTGATCAGGTTCGGCAATTGGCGGAGATTCATGGCGGTTCAGCGCTGGGCGTGAAACCACAGGTCGACGCCCGGGCCGGCACCCCGCGGTGCATCGGCGGCCCGAAACCCCTCGGCCGCCAGCACCTGGGCCAGCGACCCGGCATCCAGCCCCGTATGCAGCTCGAGGACGGCAACACCCGGCTGCAGCCGGCTCAATTGCGTGCCCTGAACGGCCTCGAGTGCAGCCAGGCGGCTGCGCAGCGATAGCAGCTCCGCCATCCCGCCGACACCGGAAAACCCGACCAGCGCCGACGCCTGCTCCACGAGGACTTGCGCCGTGCGCGCGCCGAGGGCGTCCATGACCTCCGCCACCGCCTCACGCACCGCCGCGGCGGCCGTTGCCTCGGATCGCTCGGCCTGCAGTCGATGGTTCCGATAGTCGACCCAGACGCGCGCACGCTGGCGGTCGCCACGCGGGGACACGTGGACCAGCAGCAGACCGTCGGCATCGTAACGGCGGCTCGGCTCGGCCAGCGCCTCGACTGCACCGCCGACCACGTCGGCCGTATGGACCTGCCGGCGGTCCTCCAGGTCCCCGAGGGGGAAGAGCAGCGGCAGATTGCGGCGGGCGGACCAGTCCCGCAACGCCGCCAGTACCGATTCCTCGTCCATTCCCGATCCCAGCAGCAGCCTGCGATCGTCGCGCTCGAGCACCACCCAGACCAGCAGCGCCGGCCGTGAGCCGACCCACACCGGCACTTCCGCCTCCTGCAACTGAGTCCGCAGCCCCGCCCGATCGAAGACCAGGAGGAAGCGCCCGCCTCCACGCCGTTCGCGTGACCGCAGCCAGGGCTGCGCGTCAGCCTCGAGCAGCGAGGGTACCAGCGCGTCAATGGCAGGGGAGCGAAAGCCCGCCAGCCGCACCAGCACGTCCTCGAGCCCGGAAGCCAGCGCCGCCTCCTCGCTTTCGGCCTCGACCATCCACTCGATCAGGTCGGCGCTGGCGGGGGCCGCCGGAGCCAGCAGAAACAACATGCCCGCAACGGCAAGGAAGCGCCGCCAGGGACCGAAACCCGGGGCTGTCTTGTCAGGAAACGCCACGCACCTCTCCAGAGCACGACCCGCAAGGGTGAACAGGGCGCAACATAGCACAGGCGGCGTCGTTTTCCGGAGTCCCTTTTGCATGCGTTACCTGCCGTCGTTACCATTCACTCCCCCGTCCGAGAGAGCTTCCATGCCTGAATCAAGCACCGGTTTGACCTATCGCGACGCTGGCGTCGACATCACTGCAGGCAGCGAACTGGTGGAACGCATCAAGCCGTACGCGGCGCGTACGCGTCGACCCGGCGTGCTCGCCGGGCTGGGCGGCTTCGGAGCCCTGTTCGAACTGCCTGTCGAGCGTTTCCGCAGGCCGGTTCTGGTCTCCGGCACCGACGGCGTCGGCACCAAGCTGCGCGTCGCGCAGGAACTCGGCCGGCACGACAGCATCGGGATCGACCTGGTCGCGATGTGCGTGAACGACATCATCGTGCAGGGCGCCGAGCCGCTGTTCTTTCTCGACTACTACGCGACCGGACGCCTTGACGTCGATGTGGCCGGGGACGTAGTCAAGGGCATCGCCGAGGGCTGCGAACAGGCAGGCTGCGCGCTGGTTGGCGGCGAGACCGCGGAAATGCCGGGCATGTACCAGGACGGCGACTACGATCTCGCGGGGTTTGCGGTCGGAATCGTGGAACGCGATGAGATCCTCGACGGGACCGCGGTAAAGACCGGCGACGTGCTGTTGGGTATCGCTTCCAGCGGCCCGCATTCGAACGGTTATTCGCTGATCCGCCGGGTCCTCGAACTCAGCGCCGCGGATCTCCGGCAACCGCTCGACGGCATGGGAGGGGTCTCGCTCGGGGATGCCCTGCTCGCGCCGACCACGATCTACGTACGCGCCCTCCTGGCGCTGCTGAAGGCACAGCCGGTGCACGCGCTCGCGCACATCACCGGGGGCGGCCTCACCGAGAATCTGCCGCGCGTGTTGCCGCAGGGTCTGGATGGAAGGATCGACCTCGCCGCCTGGCCGCGGCCCCCCGTCTTCGACTGGCTGCAGAGCACCGGCGGCATCTCGGAGGCGGAGATGCTGCGCACCTTCAACTGCGGCATCGGCATGGTGGTGGTCCTGCCCGAGGCGGGCGTGGACGCGGCCATCTCGGAACTGGCCGCTGCGGGACTCGCGGCCTGGCCGATCGGTAGGGTCGTCCATGGATCGGGGACACCGACCATCCACTACGAGTCGACATGAAGGCCGGGGGCGACGCTCCGGCAGGCGAGGATTCCAGGCGATATCCCGCCCTGTCGGACGCCGGGGAGAAGCGCCTGGTCGTGCTGATCTCCGGGCGCGGGAGCAACCTGAATGCATTGATCGAGGCCTGCAGCAATGGCCGGATCGATGGCCAGGTGGTGCGCGTGATCAGCAACCGACCGCAGGCGCGGGGCCTGGATTTCGCCCGGCAGTCGAGGATCCCCTACGCGGTCGTGGACCATCGCGAATACCCGGATCGGGAGGGTTTCGACCACGCGCTGGCCGAGGTCATCGAGGCATCCGCGCCCGACCTGATCGTG
>PUOZ01000143.1 GCA_003553165.1 Thioalkalivibrio sp. | reverse complement strand
GGGACCCTGTGCACAGGGTGAGTTGGCTTTCGACGAATGAAGCAGTTGGCGTTCGGCAGGGCGCGGACGCCGAGTCGAGAAAGCGTTGCGCCAGGGTGCAGGCTACCGAACTCGCTCGCAATAGTCGGAGAGCGGCCCTCATGCGGAGAAGGGGGTCCGGGATGACAGCAATAAAGCAAGGCCGCCTGATCGGGCATCAGGTGTTCGGGACAGCGGATGACCGTGGCGGCGCCCCCCGCGCATGGGCTTCCCTTTTGGGAGGCGAGCCGCCGAGCCCTCTCGGAGACCTAACGCTGGGAAACGTTCGCCCAGAGGCTGGCCTCCCACAGGGGGGCCTCGAAGCTGTGGCAATCCGGCTATCTGCGGAGCGTTGGTGCGCAAGAGTGTTGTTACCGGTGCTGCCGGTATTCGTCGCCCTTGCCCTGGCTACCGCAGTACCCTTGCGTTCAGCTTGGGGGTCCGAAACTCCTTCGTCGTCTTGCCCTTGGGGCTGGCAATCCCCGGGGTTGGGAAACGACGGTCGTAGTCATCGTTGCACTTCCGTTAGAATTTGCGCGGTTGAACCCGCGACACCATCGCGATTGGGAGGGGATGATGAACACCTACGAGTGCAATACCTGTGGTTTTCTCTACGATGAGGCAGAGGGGCTTCCGGATGAGGGAATCCCGCCTGGAACCCGATGGGAAGATCTCCCGGACGACTGGGTCTGCCCCGAGTGCGGTGCCACGAAGTCGGACTTCACCCCCATCGCATTCGATTGAGCAGCGAACCCAATGGTGCTCGGGGTTGACCGGACAATCGGTCGGTGATGATGGGTGAGGACCCTCGCTCAGGCCGCCGCCGCATTGGTTACGCTGCCTTTGCCAGCACCTGGCCCAGTTCATCCACGGCCCTGCCGTACTCGAGCCGCATCGTATCGAGCAAGCCTTCGGCTGCATCGAAGTTCCCTTCCCGGCCAAATCCCTCCAGCGAGCGGAACAGCTCGGACAGCGTCTGTGCGCCCACGTTGGCGGAGGAAGATTTCAACGAATGGGCGGACTGGCGCAGGGCTTCGGCATCGCCCGCGGCGACGGCCTGCTGCAGCTGCGACACCATCTGGTCCGAACTCTGCAGGAAGACATCGACAATCTGCCGCATCAGCCCCGTGCCGCCTTGGGGATCCAACTCGCGGAATTGCTCGAGAACCTGGAAATCGATCGCGGTGGATGCTGATTCGGCAGCAGTGTCTTTCGAATCCCCTTGCGCCCCGTGCGCCTCCAGAGGGTCTGGCAGCCAGCGCCGTAGAACCTGCTCCAACTGGTTCGCGGTATAGGGTTTCGCGAGGTAGTCATCCATGCCGACGGCCAGGCAGCGCTCGCGGTCACCCTCCATCGCGTTGGCGGTCAGGGCCACGATTGGCGTACGGCGTCGCGTTTCAGACTCGGTGTCGCGAATGCGTGCGCTCGCAGCATAGCCGTCCAGCACCGGCATCTGGCAGTCCATGAGCACAACTTCGTAGCTCTGCCGGGCCATCCGCGCGACAGCCTCCTCGCCGTTGTTTGCCAGATCGAATTCCAGCCCCAGCCGGGTCAGCATGGCTTTGGCCACCTCCTGGTTGACCCGATTGTCCTCGGCCAGCAGAACCCTTCCGGTCAACCGGGCCAAGGGGACGACGCCAGCGGGCGTCAGCACGGACCGCAGGGCGGCCCCCTCATCCGAGCTGGGCGCAAGTACCCCGCGGATGACCTCGAAAAGCTCGGACTGCCGGACTGGTTTGGGGATGGATCGTAGAATCCCGGCCTGCCGGCGCTCCTCGGCGTTGCCAGCATCGTACGTGGACGACAGCATGATCAGCCGCGTGCCGCGGAGCGAGGGGCTTGCCTGGATGGCACGTCCCAACTGCAAGCCATCCATCCCTGGCATGTTCATGTCGAGAATCGCGAGGTCGAAGGGTTTGCCCCGCTCGGTTGCGGCAAGCAGCTCGGCCAATCCCTGCTCGGGCATATCGACGGAGGTCACCCTCATGTCCCAGCTGCCGAGCTGGACCTCGAGAATCTCCAGATTCGTGTGACTGTCGTCCACCACCAGCACGCGTACGCCATCCAGCCGTGGCCACGGGTTGCCAACGGATACGGCGTCTTCCGCCCGTTGCATCGGCAGGTCGATATGGAACCGCGAGCCGAGGCCCGGGGTGCTTTCCACCGTGATGATGCCGCCCATCAACTCCACGAGGTGCTTGCTGATGCTGAGCCCGAGCCCAGTACCGCCGTACTTTCTTGTAGTGGATCCGTCGGCCTGCGCGAAGCGCTCGAAGATCTCTTCCAGTTTGTCCGGACTGATACCGATTCCGGTGTCCTCGACGATAAGCTGCACGCGAACGTTTGACGCTCCGGTGTCGTTCACCCGGACCCGCACAATGACCTCGCCCTCGGAGGTAAATTTGATCGCGTTGCCCACAAGGTTCGTCAGCACCTGCCGCAACCGCAGCGGATCGCCGCGCACCGCTAGCGACTGGTGCTGTGGCAATAGCTGCGCGGCCAGTTCCAGACCCCTGCCTGCGGCAAGTTGCCCGAACATCACCACGGAGTCCTCGACGATCTCGTTCAGGTTGAAGACCGTCTCATCCAGCTCCAGCTGGCCCGATTCGATCTTCGAGAAATCGAGGATGTCGTTGATGATGCCCAGCAAGTGCCGCCCCGATTCAAGCACCGACCCGGCGTACCGCTGCTGCGTCGGATCGAGGGCGGTACCCAGCAACAGCTCCGCCATGCCGAGCACACCGTTCATTGGCGTGCGGATCTCGTGGCTCATGGTCGCAAGGAACTCGCTCTTCGCCGCACTCGCGGCCTCTGCCTGTTCCTTCGCGCTCCGCAGTTCCGCGGTGCGGGATTCCACGAGATCCTCCAGGTGGTCTCGATGCGCGTTCAGCTGATGGTCTCGCGACTCGATTTCCCCCATCATGCCGTTGAAATTACCAATCAACTGGCCGATTTCATCCTGGCGTGTCTGCTCGAGCCGAAGGTCATAGCGCTTGTTCGTGGCAATGTCGCGGAGGGCTGCGTTCAAACGCCCCAATGGCTGCATCAATACCCACCGCAATACCAGCCAGAGCAGACCGGCGGCGCCCACGGCGACGGCCAAGGTGCTGGCGGCGATCGAGATACCAAGTGCCCGACCCGGACCCTGCAGCTCCCTGGATGGAACCGTGGCAACGAGCAGCAGGTCGCTCCCGATCCGTTCAACCCGGATAAGCAGGGCCTCACCGCCAAGTTCGATCGGCCGCATGCCAGCGGCGGACGCAGTCGCAACTTCTGTAAGATGGCCTCCCAGCTCCGCTGGAAAACGCGGATCCGAGAGAATGTTCTGGCCCTCGGCATCGACCAGAAACACCAACCCCTCGTTGCCTATTCGCAACGTCGAAAGGTCTTCCACTAAGTCCTGCAGGTTGACCGTCAACGCAAGATAGCCACGAACCAGTTCTTCGGCGGTGATTGGATCGACCGCTGGGTCGCGTATCTTCACGGCCTTGCCGACCATGAGTGCAGGCCTTCCGGTGTTGTGGTCCGTATAAAAACCGCTGTGGACACCATGCTCACTTTCCGCCAAAGCCTGGAAGAAAGGGGTCCCGGCCGCTTCCTCGCTTCTGCTTGGGATGAAGCCCACGGTCAACCGCGTGTCCTCGAAGCCGTCGAGGGTGAGGATGCGGATTTCATAGTAGTCAGGAAAAAGCTGCTGGTAGCTGGACAGCTGCCGCATCAGCGTGGGCTGCAGGAACGTGAAGCGCGCTCCCTCGTCTTCCGTCAACAGGTAGTTGGTGACCATCTGGGACTGCGCGAACAGGTCAAGGTTGGATTCGGCATGGCCGCGGAGCGACGATACCTGCTGGATCAGACCCCCGAAAGCCCTTTCCGCCTCTCCTTCGATCTGAGCCAGCGCGGCCGCCCGAACCTGACCATGCGCGATCCAGCCAACGCCGATGATGGGACCCAGCACCAGCGGCGCCAGCAGCAGGATGATCCTGACGTGTAGCGACATCGGTGAGATTCCTATTGAACCACCTGGTTGAATATCGCATTCCATCGCCGCGCCGTGCGCGGCGGCAGAGGCTCAAGGAACTCCAGCTTGCCCATGGTTTCCTCGTCGGGAAAGACCATCGGGTCCGTCAGGAAGTCCTCGCTCAGCAGGGCCTTCGCGGACCGGTTCGCGGTGGCCATGTAAACATATTCCGCCCACTGGGCCGCATGCTCCGGCTCGTTCAGAAAATTCACGAAAGCCTTGGCCAGAGCATGATTTGGTGAGGCGGCAAGCACTGCGAGATAGTCGACCCAGAGAAAACTGCCCTCCCTGGGAAGAACGAACTGAATCCGCTCGTCATATTCCTGGAGCATCAGCACGTCCCCGTTGTACATCGTCGCCGCAGCCGCCTCTCCGGTGATCAGGCTGCTCTCCTCGGTGAGCGAGACATAGCCGTAGGAACCCACGAAGGGCTTCTGCGCCAGCAGCAGGCGCTCGGCTTCGGCGAGCTCGGCGGCGTCACGGCTGTTGACCGAGTACCCCAGCGCCTTAAGAGCCACACCGATCAGGTCCCGCAGCTGCCGGATCATCACGAGTTTCCCCTGCAACGCCTCTGCGGGCTCCATGAGCTGCATCCAGGACTCGATGGGCTCGGGCACCAGATCCTCCCGGTAGCCGATCCCGAAGGTACCCCACAGCACGGGGACCGCGTAGCCCTCGGCGGCAGAGAAGGCCTTGAGCCACCGCGGATCGATATGGCGCAGGTTGGGAACGTCCTGCTCGCTGAGCGGCGCGAGCCAGCCCCGTTGCCGGTAATTGCCGATCTCAACATCGTTGAGGATTATCACGTCGTAGCCCGTGGCGTCACTCATGATCAGCAGGTCGTTGCGATGGTCATCACCCTTGAAATACACCATGCGGATCGTGACATCAAACGCTTCCTCGAAGCGTTCAATGAGTTCCGGGTCCATGTAATCCGCCCAGGTCAGGAAAACCAGTTCCCTTGGAGTGTCGGCAGCGTCTGACCACGCAGAGGATGCCAGGGCGAAAAAGACCAAACCTGAAAACCAGCGAATCAGTGTCATGATATTTCCCTTGTCGGTTGGCCCGCGCAAAAAGTCGATTTCCGCTCCGGAGACGTCAGTCCAGCAGTCTCGCAGAACGAGTCCGGCGAGCGCCCGGGGAACACCGTGCTACCGAGGAGCTGAGCCGTCACCTCTGAAGCGGCACCATTCCCGCGCTTTCGATTTCCGGCTCGTCAGGGGACATATTTCGGTCCGTCCTCGCCTTCTGCGATCGGCGCATCGAGGTCCCAGCGCTGCCGCAACACGGCGTCGATCTCTTCGGCAGGTAAGGGCCTGGCGAAGTAAAATCCCTGCAGCAAGTCGCAGTGCAATTGCTTCAGAAGCACGGCCTGGTCAAACGTCTCGATTCCTTCCGCGGTGGTGCTGAATCCCAGGTGACCGGCCAGGGAGAGGATCGCGCTGACGATGGCGTGGTTCTCCGCATCACCGGGAAGCCCCTGTATGAACGCTCTGTCCACCTTGAGATTGCTCAGTGGCAGGCGTTTCAGGTAGCTCATCGAAGAGTACCCCGTCCCGAAATCATCCAGGGAGAACTGCAGGCCGGTCTCACGCAGGGCATGAAGCGCCTTCACGGTTTCCGGGTTCTCATCCATGAGCGCACTCTCGGTTACCTCTAGTTCCAGGTATTCAGGTGCTAATCCGGCCTCGGACATGCAGCGGGTCACGCGGTCGAACAGCAGCGGGTCGCGAAACTGCACAGGGGACAGATTCACGGCAACGCGCAGCGAGTGTCCGCCGGCGCGCCATTGTGCCGCCTGCATGCAGGCGGTTCGGAGCACCCACTCCCCGATCGGCAGGATCAAACCCGTATCCTCGGCTACGGAGATG
>PUOZ01000367.1 GCA_003553165.1 Thioalkalivibrio sp. | reverse complement strand
GGTCCGGCCGCGGGGATCGTAGAGTTCGGTCCGAGCCTCTCCGCCGCGCAGGATCTGAATCGCCTGTTGGACCTGCTGCTGCTGGATCTGCACCACTCCACCGTTGACTTGATTGAGATGACGGCAGCGTTCCATCACCTCCTGCAGCCGATTCCAGCGGGGTCGCGTGACGCCCTCGTGGTCCCAGTCCCTCAGACAGGCGTCCATCCCCGAGCCATCCGCCCCAAAACCGCCGGCCCGGAGCAGCGCTGTCTGCGCCTGCGTCAGGCTTTCCAGCGATTGCGCCACCTGGTGCTTCCGGGCCACGGCGTCGTTCAGCGTATCGAGATCCCGACCGGACAGTGCCGCCATCTCGCGCTCCAAAGCGGATTCGAGCAGGCAGGCTTCGCGCACCGCCTCGATCAACAGGGCATCAAGACGTTCCATCGGAAAGGAGCGGCTGGCCGTCATGGGATCAGAGCAGGGCTTCGTTCTGGAGCAGCCGGTCGGCAACGCGTTCGGCATTCACTTCGTAGCGCCCCTCCTGGATGGCCAGCCGGATTTCATCCACCCGGCCCCGGTCGATGGCGGGCTGGCCGCTGACGGTCTGGGTCAGGTCGCTCAATCGCCGTGCGGTGTCGGTCAGGGTCACCTGGTCGCCGCCGCCTGTCTCACGACGATTGCCATCACCGTCGGACCCGCGGGTCGCGCGGTTCTCGGCGACACTGCGGCCATCGTTGGCCGCACGCGCCTGTGCCTGGGTCAGATTTTTGATATCCATGGACATTGCTGTAATCCTCGAGCCTCGGCTCCGCTCTCTCTGCTGTCCTATGTATCGGCCGTCACGGGAAATCCTTTAGCTGCTCGGAGCGGCAGCGCGGTCGGCGAACCGGGGTTCCGAACATGAACCTTCCCCTTACTGTACCTACATGCTAACACCGACCACTCCGTGAGACAGCACGACCCCGTCCACGATCCGCTGGGAGGAAAGGTTGCGGACCCGAACGCGATCGCCCCGTGCGCCGTCGGCCAATGCCTCGCCTTCCACCCGCACCGCCACGGACTCATTCTCCGCCAGGAGCTGAACCCGCTGCCCCCGCTGTACCAGCCGCGGAGGCTCCACCATCTGCGGAGTCAGCACGGTGCCTGCCTGAAGGGCCCGTCGCAGCACCATGCCCCTGGCTTCGTCCAGATCGATCAGATAGCCAGCCGACAGGGTGCCGACATCATGCGCCTCCAGCCGCACCTGGGAAGCGGTCAGCACGGTGCCCCTGGGCTGCGCATGCGCAAGCACGACGACCTCGCCATGAACCTCGATCTGGACGGGGACATAGAGCGTCCACGTCACCGGCCCGAGACAGCGCACGCCGACCGTCGTGTTTCCCGCCCGCCGTCCCCCGGGCGCAGCGAAGCCCTCCAGACCCGCTTCACAGGGCCGCAGACGCAGCCGGGAATCCAGCCGGCCCGGCGTGACGCGGATCTCGAACCGGGCGTCATGACTTTGACGCGCCTCGCCTTCGATGAAGCTCTCTGCAGTCAGGAGGATATTCTCATGCGGTTCGAAATCCGCGCTCGCCGCAGCGGACAACAGCACCCACCAACTCGCTGACAGCAGCAAGACGAACAGACTCCTCGACCATTTCATCTGTTGCTTGGCGCCAAAGCTCCGGCCGCGTTCAGGTTGACGCTGTTTCCGGGGAGACACCTGCGGCACGCCAGCCTCCGGACGGAGTTTTTCCGCCGTTGGGTCGCCGCGAGGGCTTGCCTCCCAAAGGCTACGGCCGTGCGACGGGAACGTGTTGCGCACGGGCGGATTCCCTGCCGAGCTTTCGCAATCATTGCATTTCATCTTGAATCGTTCCGCTTGCGCGACCCACGCTCCGGGCCGCCTTCGTGAATGACCTGCCGGTTTTCCGACACTTCTGGCCCGGCAGGAATCATCATGCAATCGGAATGCCAACCATGGTCGAGGCACCGCGCCCGAGAGAGCCGCAGCGGCCTCTACCGCTTCGAAGTTATCGCGTTTCACCGCAAACTGACCGCGCTGCCCGTACAAGCCGCCCCGAGGTCATTTTCCGGCGACATGACCTCGCGATGCGTGCAGCAACGCTGCCGCGATGTCGTGCAGGGCCAGGACCTCGGTCACGGCGCCGCGCTTCACCGCCTCCCCGGGCATGCCCCAGACGACACTCGTCGCCTCGTCCTGCGCCACCGTGTACACGCCAAGATCGTGCAACTCCTTCAGCCCCTGCGCGCCGTCCACGCCCATTCCCGTCAGCAGCGCCGCACAGGCATTCGTCCCCGCAGCCTGCGCCACCGACCGAAACAGAACATCCACGCTCGGCCGGTGCCGATTGACCGCATCGCCGTCACTCAGGCGACACACATACCGCGCACCGTCGCGCACCACCAATAAATGCCGGTCCCCAGGCGCCACATAGGCATACCCGGACATCAACCGGTCGCCCTCGGCCGCCTCCTTCACCACCAGCCGCGCCAGCCGGTTCATCCGCTCCGCCCACGCCCCGCTGAACCCCACCGGAATGTGCTGCGCAATCACCACCGCCGGACTGTCCGGCGGCAGCCCCAGCAAGACATCCTTCACCGCCTCGGTGCCCCCGGTCGACGCCCCGATCGCCAGCAGCCGGTCGGTGGTCTGAAACCGGCGCACCGCCCGCTGCGGCAGCACCGCATCCACCGAATGCCGGGGCGGCGGCGCCGCCGCCCGCACCCGCACCCGCGCCTGCGCCGCCGCGCGAATCTTGCCCGCCAGCTCGTCCCGGTAACTGCCCAGACTGTTCGCCACATCCAGCGCCGGCTTGGTGACGAAATCCACCGCCCCCAGCTCCAGCGCCTGCAGGGTAACCTCGGCGCCCCGCGCCGTCAGCGACGACACCATCACCACCGGCATCGGCCGCAGCCGCATCAGATTGCGCAAGAACGTCAGCCCGTCCATGCGCGGCATCTCTACGTCCAGCGTCAGCACATCGGGATTCAGCGCCTTGATCTTCTCCCGGGCCACAAACGGGTCCTGCGCCGTACCCACCACCTCGATGCCGTCCACCGAGTCCAGGATCTCACTGAGCATCCTGCGCACCAACGCCGAATCATCGACCACGAGAACCCGGATAATGGAGGCCTCAGCCATGCGCTTCGCTCCTGTCGGCAGTCGTTCCAAAACAGCTCGATACCGCCGTCGCCGCCACCGCATAGGAGGCGCCCCCTCTCGCCGCTCCAGGCCCGGACCAAGCCCATCGGCCAGTCGCTGGTCGCCCACCGTCGCCGCGTAGGAGGCGCGCCCCTTGAAACAGTCCGACGCTGGCCACCGGCGGCGCTCTCGGGGGTCGTCAGCTCGAAACTTGCGGATTCAGGTAGCCGATTTCCTGCTCTTCCGAATGACCGTAAATTTCCCGCGTGATCACGGCCCTGAGGTATCCCAGCAGTTGATCGCTCGAACGTAAAAAAACATCCACTTGCCTCTGCCGTTTCTCGCCGGGCACGTGGTCAATCCGGTCGATCAGGCCGTCCGCCAACTCGTGCACTTTCCTATGCATACGCGAAATCTCCGAGAACTCCTCATCCGATTGGAGCAGAGCCCTCGCGTCGTCTCGCACCCAGGTTCCAAACCGGCAGAGATCGTAAGCCGGCAAATGGCCCGCTCCCTTGCCCATCAGACCATCCAATGCCTGACACATCCAGGCCCGGTGATAGACCGCAGCCACCAGCACAGGGATCCATTTGGAAGACAAAGGCGTCCGCTCGTACCAGGCGCGATACGGCCGCCATTCAGCCACCCAGAGCTTGACCTCCCCTGCCGGCATCGGCCGGGCAATCGCATAGCCCTGCGCCATATCGCAACCCAAATCCAGCAGCATTTCGCCATGCGCCACGGTCTCGACACCCTCAGCAATCGTCTGACGTCGAAACGCTGACGCCAAACCCATCACCCCTTCGAGAATCATCAGATCATCGGCATCGACGAGCATGTCATGCACAAAGCTTCGGTCGATTTTCAGCGTGCGCGCAGGCAGCCGCCTGAGGTGTGCCAACGAAGAATATCCCGTCCCGAAATCGTCCAGCGCGAAATCGACACCCATTGCCGCACAAGCGGAAATGACGGAACCAGCGTGTTCCATGTCACCAATCGCGCTCGTCTCCAAAACCTCCAGACTCAGGAACCCGGCAGGCACGTCGGGATATTTTTCCAAAAGGCCGCGCAAACGGCCCACAAAGTCTTCTCTCTGCAGGTCGTGCCCCGATACATTCACACTGACCGGCAGCCACACACCTTCCTTCCCCCAGGCACTCATCTGTGCCAGCGCCGCCTCAATCACCCAATCACTGATTTTGTCTCCTATCGGTGCCGATTCGACTCCGGGCAGAAAACTCCCGGGGGCCAAAAGCCCTTGTTCCGGGTGATTCCAGCGTATCAGCGCCTCCATCCCAAGCACGTCACCCGAACGCATGTTGACCTTGGGCTGGTAGTAAAGCACAAATTCGTTTTCGTCCAGCGCGGTCTGTATTCGCCTCAGCATCGAATGTCGATCACGCAGCGCATTATCCTGCACCGGATCAAAAACGTGGTAGCGATTCTTCCCCATCAGCTTTGCCTCATACATGGCCTGGTCTGCATAGCGCACAAGCTGGTCCGGCTCATCACCGGATGAAGGATGGTAGAAGGTAATGCCGATGCTGGCGGAAACGCGCGATTCCGACCTGCCAAAAGCCCCACGGATATCTGTCGCCTTCAGCAGCCTCTCGACCATCGGGATTGCGCCTGACGCCTCCCTTAGGGAGGTCAGCACCACCACGAATTCATCCCCGCCAAAGCGGGCTACGGTATCGTTGCTGCGCAGGCAGGACTTCATGCGCCCCGCAACGACCTTGAGCAAGGTGTCCCCCGCGTCGTGACCGAGGCTGTCGTTCACTTCCTTGAATCCATCAAGATCGACGTAGGCCACGCCTACGATCTGCCCGTGCCGTTTCGCATCCACCAGCGCTCTGCTCAATTTCTCCCCCAGCAGTTTCCGGTTGGGCAGACCCGTGAGGTTGTCATAGTTCGCAATGAACTCGAGTCTGCGTTGCTGCTCCTTGCCTGCAGTAATATCACTGATCCAACCCACGTAATGCTGCGTTTTTCCGCTTTGATTCAACACCGCACCAATAGTAATTGCCTCGCAATATTTCGTTCCATCCTTGCGCCGGTTCCAAACCTCTCCGCTCCAGGAACCATTCCTCCTCAGCGACTTCCACAGCTCCGCATAAAACGCATCGGACTGGTCTCCAGAAAGAAACATGCGCGCATTACGGCCCACCATTTCATGGCTTTCATAGCCCGAGATCCGGCAGGCTGCCTCATTGACTTTAACGATGGTCCCGTCGCGCCCGGCAATGACAATGCCCTCGAAGGCATGGGTGAAGACCTTCGCCAGCAACCGCAACTCGAGATTCTTACTGAGCAACGCCTCGTGCTCGGCCTGAAAAGCCAGTTCCGCCAGCTTCCGTTCGTGAATTTTGGTGTGCGTACCCATCACGCGCGTGATCTGGCCATCGCCATCGCGTTCGACGACGCGACCCCGCCCATTGATCCACGACCAGTCGCCATTTGCGGTCCGGAGCCTGAATTCGACCGAGAACCCTTCGTCCTCGGCTATATCTTTCCCTATCTCCTCTTCCACTCGAACAATATCATCCGGGTGGACGCGATCACGCCAATCGTCATAACAAAGAATACAGTCCTCGGGCTCTTCACCCAGCATCACCCAGCAGGAACGGTCCCAAAACAAGTGCTCAGTCTTGGGATGCCAGTCCCAGATCCCGACGCCACCGGCTATCTGAGCGAGGAGATAACGTCTTTCACTCTCCTTCAGCGCCGCTTCCGCCTCTTTCTGTCGGGTGATGTCCTCAAACACGGCGTATGCCTGAAACGGTTCATTCTCGCCATCCGAAAAAAGAGGAATCGCCTCGAGGGC
>PUOZ01000131.1 GCA_003553165.1 Thioalkalivibrio sp. | reverse complement strand
GCGTCGGAGGTGACTCTGCCTTCCTTCACGGGAACGTTCAGATCCTGACGGATCAATACGCGCTTACCCTTCAGGTCGAGATCGGTCATCTTGATGACGGACATCACAGCACTCCTATGCAGAACTCAAAACGGAAAGAAAGAGGTTGGGCAAGGACTGGCCCGCGCTTGCCGAACCGCTCTCCCGGATGACGGACCCGCCCTGCGCCTGCGGAGACCGGAGTCATCCGCAGGCGCAGGGCGGGGAGCCGCAGCGTTTACTTGCCGACGTGCTGCACCACGCGCAGCATGTTGCAGGTGTAGCCGTACTCATTGTCGTACCAGGCGACGACCTTGACGAAGGTGTCGTCGAGCTGGATGCCGGCGCCGGCATCGAAGATCGACGGGGCACTTACGCCGCGGAAGTCGGTGGAAACGACCTTGTCCTCGGTGTACGCCAGGACACCCTTCAATTCGCCCTCGGACGCCGCCTTCATGGCCTTGCAGATGTCGTCGTAGCTGGCGCCTTTTTCCAGCTCCACGGTCAGGTCGACCACGGAGACATCGGAGGTGGGCACGCGGAAGGCCATGCCGGTCAGCTTGCCGTTCAGTTCGGGAAGGACCTTGCCCACGGCTTTCGCCGCACCGGTGGAGGACGGGATGATGTTCTCGAGAATGCCACGGCCGCCGCGCCAGTCCTTCTGGGAAGGGCCGTCGACGGTCTTCTGGGTGGCGGTGGCGGCATGCACGGTGCTCATCAGGCCGCGCTTGATGCCGTAGTTGTCGTGCAGCACCTTGGCCACCGGGGCCAGCGCGTTGGTGGTGCAGGAAGCTGCGGAGAGGATCGCCTGGCCGGCGTAGTCCTTGTGGTTCACGCCGTAGACGAACATCGGGGTCGCGTCCTTGGAGGGCGCACTCTGCACGACCTTCTTCGCACCGGCATCGATGTGCTTCTGGCAGGTCTCCTCGGTCAGGAAGAAGCCGGTCGACTCGATCACCACCTCGGCACCGACCTCGTCCCACTTCAGGTTGGACGGGTCGCGCTCCGCGGTCAGGCGGATGGTCTTGCCGTTGACCACCATATTGTTACCTTCGACCGCGATATCGCCGTCGAAACGGCCGTGCACGGAGTCGTAGCGCAGCATGTACGCCAGGTACTCGGGATCCAGCAGGTCGTTGATCGCGACCACTTCGAGCTCGGGAAACTCCTTCGCGATGGCACGGAACGCCATGCGGCCGATGCGGCCGAATCCATTGATACCGACTTTGATCGTCATAACTCACTCTCCAACTTGCATGGTTTGCAAAGAAATCTGCCATCCGCCCGTGGCGGACGCGGGGTCAGGCCAGCACCGATTTCGCGACGCTGACGATGTTCTCGGCGGTGAAGCCGAAGTAGTTCATCAGGGCGTCGCCCGGAGCCGACTCGCCAAAGCGATCCAGGCCCACGACGGCGCCGTCCAGGCCGACGTACCGGTACCAGCCCACGGTCGCGCCGGTCTCCACCGCGACCCGGGCACGCACGGACGCCGGCAGCACCGCCTCGCGGTAGTCCGGGTCCTGCTGCTCGAAGAGCTCGACGCAGGGCATCGACACCAGGCGCACCTTGTGGCCGCTGGCGGCCAGCGTGTCCGCGGCCTGCAGCGAGATGCCGACCTCGGAACCCGTGGCGATCAGGATCAGGTCGGGGTTGCCGTCGCAGTCGCGCAGCACGTAGCCGCCGCGGGCGATGTTCGCCACCTGGTCGTCGTCACGTGTCTGCGGAGTCAGGCCCTGCCGCGACAGGATGAATGCCGAGGGGCCATCGCTGCGCTCGATCCCGGCCTTCCAGGCCACTGCGGTCTCGACCCCGTCGCAGGGGCGCCAGACGTTCAGGTTGGGGATCAGGCGCAGGCTCGAGGTCTGCTCGATCGGCTGGTGGGTCGGGCCGTCTTCGCCCAGGCCGATGGAGTCGTGGGTCAGCACGTAGAGCACGCGCTGCCCCATCAGGGCCGACATCCGGATGCCGTTGCGGGCGTAGTCGGAAAAGATCAGGAAGGTGCCGCCATAGGGGATGAAGCCGCCGTGGAGCGCGATCCCGTTCATGATCGCGGCCATCCCGAACTCGCGCACGCCGTAGAACACGTAGTTGCCGGAGGCATCGTCGTGGCTGATGCCCTTGGACCCGGGGTACATCGTCAGGTTGGAGCCGGCCAGGTCGGCGGAACCGCCGAGCAGTTCGGGCAGCGCCGGGGCGTAGCCGGTGATCGCGTTCTGCGAGGCCTTGCGGCTGGCGACCTTCTCGGCCTTTTCGATGGTCTGCTGGACGAAGGCGTTGGCCTTCTCCGCCCAGTCGGAAGGCAGGTCCCCGCTCATGCGGCGCTCGTACTCCGCCGCCAGATCGGGATGGGCCTTCCGGTAAGCCGCGAAGCGCTCGTTCCACTCCGCCTCGGCCTTCGCGCCACGGTCCTTCGCGTCCCAGGCCGCGTAGATTTCGGCCGGGATCTCGAAGGGCGCGTGATTCCAACCCAGTTCCTTGCGTGCCAGCGCGATCTCGTCGTTGCCCAGCGGCGCGCCGTGACACTCTTCCTTGCCCTGCTTGTTCGGGGAGCCGAAGCCGATGATGGTCTTGCAGCAGATCAGCGTGGGCTTGCCGGTCTCGGCACGGGCCTGCTCGATGGCCGCCTTGACCGCATCAGCGCTGTGACCGTCGACGCCGCGCACCACGTGCCAGCCGTAAGCCTCGAAGCGGGCAGGGGTGTCGTCGGTGAACCAGCCCTCGACCTCGCCGTCGATGGAGATGCCGTTGTCGTCGTAGAAGGCGACCAGCTTGCCCAGGCCGAGCGTCCCGGCCAGCGCGCTGGCCTCGTGCGAGATGCCCTCCATCAGGCAGCCATCGCCGAGGAAGACATAGGTATTGTGGTCGACCACATCGTGGCCGTCGCGGTTGAAGTTCGCGGCGAGAATCTTCTCGGCCAGCGCCATCCCGACCGCGTTGGTCAGACCCTGCCCCAGCGGACCGGTGGTGGTCTCGACGCCGGGCGTGTACCCGTATTCCGGGTGCCCGGGCGTCTTCGAGTGCAGTTGACGGAACTGCTTCAGTTCGTCGATCGGCAGTTCGTAGCCGGTGAGGTGCAGCAGCGAGTAGACCAGCATCGAGCCGTGGCCGTTGGACATCACGAAGCGATCGCGATCGAGCCAGCCCGGGTTGGCCGGATTGTGCCTCATGTAGTCGTTCCAGAGGACCTCGGCGATATCCGCCATGCCCATCGGCGCGCCGGGATGACCGGAATTGGCTTTCTGGACCGCGTCCATCGACAGGGCACGTATGGCGTTGGCAAGCTCTCTGCGGGAAGGCATGCGGATCTCCTAAACTGAAGTAGCGGTGAACGAATCGGGACTGGATGCCCGACGATGCGCTGGCGCCGGCCGCTTGTTTTCTTTCTTCTAGCGACGCGAGGAAGCAGGTCGGTCGGCGATGATCGGCCGAATACAGCCCCATTTAAAGGCGGTGTATTCTGGCGACTTTCGGGGTTCGGGGCAAGTCCGGGATCCGGGACGCCGTCGCGCCCCTGCCCACGCCACCGCATCAGAGTTTAGAAATATGCAACAACTGGCGTTAAACTCAGCCGGTTTTCTCACATCACATTCCGCCCCGTTTCGAGGAACACGCGCATGGCCACGAGTTATCTCTTCACGTCCGAATCGGTTTCCGAGGGTCATCCCGACAAGATGGCCGACCAGATCTCCGATGCCGTGGTCGATGCGATCCTGGCCAAGGATCCGCACGCGCGCATCGCCTGCGAAACGCTCACCAAGACCGGCATGGTCCTGCTGGCCGGGGAGATCACGACCAGCGCGGTCATCGATTACGAGAAGGTGGTGCGCGACACGGTCTGCGGCATCGGATACGACAATGCCGCCGTCGGCTTCGACGGGCATTCCTGTGCGGTACTCAACGCCCTCGGACAGCAGTCGCCCGACATCGCAATGGGCGTGGACCGCGACCTCTCGGATCGCACCAACCAGGGCGCCGGGGACCAGGGGCTGATGTTTGGTTACGCCGCGCGCGAAACGGACAGCCTGATGCCGGCGCCCATCTACTACGCGCATCGACTGGTGCGCCGTCAGGCCGAGCTGCGCAAGAATGGCATCCTGCCCTGGCTGCGGCCCGACGCGAAGAGTCAGGTCACGCTGCGCTACGAGGACGGGGTCCCGTCCGGGATCGATGCCGTGGTACTATCCACGCAGCACGATCCCGAGATCGCACAGAAAGATCTTCGTGAAGCGGTGCTGGAAGAGATCCTCCGGCCGGTTCTACCGGCTGAGTGGCTGAGCCGCTGCGGCGGAGATCAGATCCATATCAATCCCACCGGCCAGTTCGTGATTGGCGGCCCGGTTGGGGACTGCGGCCTGACCGGCCGCAAGATCATCGTCGACACCTACGGCGGCATGGCCCGCCATGGCGGCGGTGCCTTCTCCGGCAAGGATCCGTCGAAGGTCGACCGCTCAGCCGCCTATGCAGGCCGCTATGTCGCCAAGAACCTGGTCGCGGCCGGACTCGCCGACAAGTGCGAGATCCAGGTCTCCTATGCCATCGGGGTCGCCCAGCCGACGTCGATCAGCGTCGAGACCTTCGGGACCGGGAAGATCGACGACGCGCGGATCGTCGCACTGATCCGGGAGCACTTCGATCTGCGGCCCTGGGGGCTGATCCAGGCCCTGGATCTGCTGCGGCCGCTGTACCAGCCGACGGCCGCATACGGGCATTTCGGGCGTGAAGACGTCGATCTGCCCTGGGAACATACCGATCGTGCGGAGGAACTCCGCGCGGCAGCCGGGCTCTGATAGCGTTCGGCGAAGAGATTACCCGGGCTGAGGAGCGCTGCAGCGGCATTCCCGTCAGGCTCAGCCGGGTCCCTTTACATTCATGCAACGGCGCTCATCCAGACTCACGGAGCCTTACACCATGAATGCTGTGATGAACCCCACGAAGAAACAGGACTACCTCGTCAAGGACATCGACCTCGCCGGCTTCGGCCGCAAGGAAATTGCGATCGCCGAAACCGAGATGCCCGGACTGATGCAGACCCGGGAGGAATTCGCCAAGGACCAACCGCTGAAGGGCGCGCGGATCGCCGGCTCCCTGCACATGACCATCCAGACCGCGGTCCTGATCGAGACCCTGGAGGCGCTGGGCGCCGAGGTCCGCTGGGCCTCCTGCAACATCTACTCGACCCAGGATCACGCCGCTGCCGCGATTGCCGCCAATGGCACGCCGGTGTTCGCCGTGAAGGGCGAGACCCTGGACGAGTACTGGGACTACGCCCACCGGATCTTCGAGTGGCACGACGGCGGCACGCCGAACATGATTCTGGATGACGGCGGCGATGCCACGCT
Organism: Thioalkalivibrio sp.; assembly: GCA_003553165.1. Classification (GTDB taxonomy): domain Bacteria; phylum Pseudomonadota; class Gammaproteobacteria; order Ectothiorhodospirales; family Ectothiorhodospiraceae; genus Thioalkalivibrio. The sequence goes on along the minus strand of PUOZ01000131.1, from coordinate 628 downwards.
GCTGGTGATCCTGGGCGCGAAGGCGGAGCAGGATCCGTCGGTGCTGGACAACCCCGGCAACGATGAGGAGCGCGCGCTGTTCGCGTCCATCAGGAAGCGCCTGCAGGAATCCCCGAACTGGTACTCCAATATCAAGAAGAACATCCAGGGCGTGACCGAGGAGACCACCACCGGCGTGCATCGTCTGTACCAGATGCAGAAGGAAGGGACCCTGCCCTTCCCCGCGATCAACGTGAACGACTCGGTCACCAAGTCCAAGTTCGACAACCTCTACGGCTGCCGCGAGTCGCTGGTCGACGCGATCAAGCGTGCGACCGACGTGATGGTCGCCGGCAAGATCGCCGTGGTCTGTGGTTATGGCGATGTCGGCAAAGGCAGCGCCCAGTCGCTGCGCGGCCTCGGCGCCACGGTGTGGATCACCGAAATCGACCCGATCTGCGCTTTGCAGGCGGCGATGGAAGGCTACCGCGTGGTCACCATGGAAGACGTCGCGGACAAGGCCGACATCTTCGTCACCGCCACCGGCAACATGAACGTGATCAACCACGATCACATGGCGGCCATGAAGAACCAGGCCATCGTCTGCAACATCGGACATTTCGACTCCGAGATCGACGTTGCCAGCCTG
>PUOZ01000207.1 GCA_003553165.1 Thioalkalivibrio sp. | reverse complement strand
GAGGTGCCGCCCGAGCCGAAGCTGACCACCGGTCCGAAAACCAGGTCGCGCAGCACCCCGACCATCAGTTCGCGGCCGTAGTGGCTGCGGTACATCCGCTCCAGCGTCACGCCCTCGAGGCGCGCTCCCGGCCGCGCCTCGGCCGCCTCCTGCATCATGGCCTGGAAGCTCTTGCGCACCGACTCGGCGGTGGTGATGTTCAGGCGCACTCCGCCGACGTCGGACTTGTGGGTGATGTCGGGCGAGGCGATCTTCATCGCCAGCGGATACCCGAGCGTGCTGGCGGCGACCAGCGCCTCACTGGCGCGGTGAGCCTGTACGGTCTGGGTGACCGGGATCCGGAAGGCCGCGAGCACGGCCTTGGACTCCATGGTTCCCAGCGAGCGGCGCCCCTCGCCGAGGGCGCCCTCGATGATCATGCGCGCGCCCTCGACGTCGGCCGGGCTGCGGTCGCTGAGGGGGCCCGGAACCTGCAGCAGCAGTCGCTGGTTGCGCTGGTGCGCGGTCAGGTAGGCGAAGGCCTCGACCGAGGCCTCGGGGGTGATGAAGCTCGGCAGCCTCTCCGCGATGAAACGGGCCCGGGCCTTCTCCACCTGTTTGCCGCCCATCCAGCAGGCCAGGACCGGCTTGCTGTCCCTGCCGCCACGGGCGCTCCGGATCACCACCTCGGCGGCGGCGTTGGAATCGGTCATGGCCTGGGGTGTCAGCATGGCCAGTACCCCGTCGACCCCCGGATCCTGCAGGCACGCCGCCAGCGCGGTTTCGTAACGGGCGGCATCGGCGTCGCCGAGCAGGTCCACCGGGTTGCCGTGCGACCAGTGCGGCGGCAGTGCGGCATCCAGACGCTTCAAGGTATCCGCGTGCAGTTCGGGGACCGCGAGGTCCAGTTCCACCGCCCGGTCGGTGGCCATTACGCCAGGGCCGCCGGCATTGGTCACGATCGCGAGCCGGTTGCCGCGCGCCCGCGCGCCACTGGAGAGGATGCTCGCGGCCGAGAACATCTGCTGGACCGTCTGCGCACGCACCGCGCCCGCCCGCTCCAGCGCCGCATCGAAGACGTCGTCGGCGCCGACCAGCGACCCGGTGTGGGACATCGCCGCGCGCGAGCCCTCGAGATGACGGCCGGATTTGATCACGATCACCGGCTTCATGCGCGCCGCTGCGCGCAGCCCGCTCATGAACCCGCGGGCGTTGCGGATCCCCTCCACGTACAGCAGGATGCTGCGCGTTTCGGGGTCCAGGGCCAGGAAATCCAGCAGGTCGCCGAAGTCCACGTCGGCGGCGTCGCCCAGCGACGCGACCAGGGAAAACCCGATGCGCTGATCCTCGGCCCAGTCGAGGATGGCGGAGCAGATGGCGCCGGATTGCGACACCAGCGCCAGATGGCCGGGAATGGCGCTGTTGCGGCTGAAGGTGGCGTTGATCTTGCGGGACGGGCGCATGATGCCCAGGCAGTTGGGGCCGATGATGCGCAGGCCGGATTCGCGTGCGGCCTCGCGCATCCGGTCCTGCAGCCGGGTTCCGTCGGGACCCTCCTCGCCGAAGCCCGCGGACATCACGATGGCGCCCTGCACGTCGGCCTTGCCGCACTCCCGGATAATGTCGGGGATGGTGTCGGCCGGGGTGGCAATGATCGCCAGGTCGATGTTCCTCCCGATCGCACCCACGCTGGGATGGCTCTTGCGCCCATGCACCTTCTTGTACTTGGGGTTGACCGGGTAAAGCTCACCGTCGAATTCCATCGCCAGCAGGTTCTGGAGGATCGTGGAGCCAACGCTCCCCGGTTGGTTGCTCGCGCCGATCAGAGCGATGCTGCGGGCGGAGAGGATGCGGTTGAGGTAATGCGGGCCCATGGGTATTGGTCCATTCCGTCGTGCGTTTTGCGGCAGTGCAATAAGACTTGTGTATCGGGTCCTGCTCTAATAGTCAATGAAGCGGTCCGATCGAGGCCCGAGTGCGGGTTGGTATTCGGGGCCGCGCTTCCAGGGACTGCCCACATGAAAACCTTCTTCGTCTCCCATCCGGATTGTTTACTGCACCGCGCGCCCTCGGGGCATCCGGAGTGCCCGGAACGCCTGGCCGCGATCGACGACCAGCTCATCGCTTCCGGGATCGAGCCCTGGCTGCGGCACCGGGAGGCGCCGCTGGTCACCCGGGAGCAGTTGCTGCGGGTGCACGACGCGGAGTACATCGATGCCCTGGAGGCGGGGATTCCCGAGCCCGGGCACTGGGCAACTCTGGACGGTGGCGACACCTACGTGGGTGAGCACAGTCTGAAGGCGGCGCAGCGGGCCGCGGGGGGTGTCGTGCTGGGAGTCGATCTGGTCCTGGCACACTCGACGCACACGGCCTTCTGCTCGGTGCGGCCGCCCGGACACCATGCCGGGCGCGACTACGGCATGGGCTTCTGCCTCTTCAACAATGTCGCCGTGGGTGCGGCCCATGCGCTGGAGGCGCACGGGCTGTCACGGGTGGCCATCGTCGATTTCGACGTGCATCACGGCAATGGCACCGAGGACATTTTCCGGGACGATGCGCGGGTGCTGTTCTGCTCCAGCTTTCAGCACCCCTTTTATCCCAACACCGGCGCCGATACACGCAGCGACAACATCCTCAACCTGCCGCTGCCCCGGGATACGGACGGCGCGGCGCTGCGCAGCGTGATGGCGGAACGCTGCCTCCCGGCGCTGGAGGCCTTCCGGCCCGAACTGATCATGGTATCGGCCGGTTTTGACGGTCACCTGGAAGACGACATGGCCAACTTCCGACTGGTCGAGGCCGACTACGAATGGCTGACCGGCGAACTCTACGACATCGCCAAGCGTCACTGCGACGGTCGCCTCGTGTCCGTGCTCGAGGGTGGTTATGCCCTGTCCGCCCTGGGCCGCAGCGTCGTCGCCCACCTCAAGGTGCTCGCCGAGTCCTGAACACGGTCAACGCATCCACGCCGCGGACTCGCCAGTGGCATTGGGTGGGACGGCGCGGGGTTACTCGCTCGACCGCTTCTCGAGCAGGGCCTGCATGCGGATCAGGCGGTCCTGAAGCATCCTGGTCTGTTCGCGCAGTTCCGAGAGCTCGGCGTGGAGGCTGGCGTTCTCCTCGTGCACCACGTGGGTGATGGTCTGTTCCTCCACCGCCACCTGGCGTTCGTGCATGCGCTGCATGGCATCCACGATGATGGCGATGAAGAGGTTCAGCACGGTGAAGGTCGCCACCAGGATGAACGGTACGAAGAAGGCCCAGGCCCAGGGGTGCTCCTCCATCACCGGGCGCGAGATGCCCATCGACCAGCTCTCCAGTGTCATCACCTGGAACAGGGTGTACATCGACGCGCCCAGGGTGCCGAACCATTCCGGGTGACTGTCCCGGAACAGACCGGTCGCGATGATCGCGAAGACGTAGAACACCAGGACCAGCAGGCCCAGAATGGACGCGATCCCCGGAATCGCCCGGAGCAGGGCCTCGACGATGAAGCGGAGCTTCGGCACCATCGAGACCAGGCGCAGCAGACGCAGCACACGCAGTACCGAGAATGGTCCGGTGCCGGGGATCAGCGCGATGCCGACGACGAAGAAGTCGAAGACATGCCAGGGATTGCGCCAGAAGCGCAGGCCGTAGGCGAACATCTTGGCCAGCACCTCGATGGTGAAGACGGTGAGGATCAGCCTGTCGGCGACGTTGATCACCGGACCGGCGAAGGCCATCACCGTGTTCGAGGTCTCGAGTCCCAGCGTGAGCGCATTCAGCAGGATCAGGGCTATGATCAGGCGCTGGGTGATGTGGGCCTCGACCACCTGGGTGAGGCGCATGCGCAGGGCCGTGGTGAACTCGCTCATGGGATTTTCGGTATATCAGCGGATACTGTAAGGCGCGCCAATGTAGGGCAAAGCCGAGTCCGCGGCAACGGGTTGGAGCAGGGCACGGGTTCGTGATCCGGAAAACGCTGCAGGTGGTGCACTTGATGCAAGCGGCATGATGGGGCGATATTCGCCTCGGACGGCGCCCAGACTCGTGCGCCGGAATGCCCGCTGCCGCGGGACCCTTTGCACGGTACAGGAGAGTGGAGACATGAAGAATCGGATGGGGGTTCGGCGCGCCTTGCTGGCGTTTTGTGTGCTGGCGTTTGTGCCGAGTGCCGGCGCCGGGGTGCCCGTGCCGTCGGCGGCCGCGGGACAGGGAGAGGCCGAGGCGCAGTGGATCCAGTCGGATGCCCTCGTGGCGCGGCTGGACCAGGATGGCGCCAAGGCCGTTCCGGTTCGGCTGGCAGGCCTTACGGAACGGGCCGCGACGGTTCGCGACGCCTGGCTGGAGGCGTTTTCGGCGCCGGACTCCCTGCTGCATCTGGACGGAGACCTGGAGGTCCTCGAATCCGCGAGCGGAACCATCCGCCTCGTCATGCCCGCCGTTTCCATCCGCGCCCCGGGTGCGTCGGAGGCGGTCCCGAGTCCGTTCGTCCTGGATCTCGGCACTCTCGCCGCGACTCTGGAACCGGTCGCGGAGGAACGCTGGGCGGTCGTCTGGGAACTGCCCGAGCGCGCTCGGCTGCGCGACCAGGACGGCGACGTGGTGGGCGTCATGACCACCGGCGAGCGCTCCCTGAGGGGACTGTGGGCGGCGGATCTTGGGACCATGCTCCAGGCGGATCTGCATCTGCAGGGCCTGGATCTGCGGCTCGATCCGGAGGCGGTGCAGGTATACCTGGAGGGAGACCGGAACGGGGCCGGCGGCGATCTGCCCCCAGGCTCGGAACTGCCGGGAAGCCTGTCGGCGGAGCGGCTGACCGTCACGCTGGACCTGGAGGAGTCGGAGCCCGGGGTCGTCAGTGGACCGCTGCGGGTTGCGCTGGATGACGTCGTCGTCGAGAGCCTGGAGGGTACACCGGTGGCGCGCCTCGCCGGGCTGCACATGGCGGCCGACTACACCGGGCTGGATCTGCCCCGGCTGACCGCACTCGCGGAACTGGCGGCAGACCCGGAGGCCCTGACGCACCAGGATCCGGAGGCATTGCTGACGGGGCTGCTGGCCGCGATCGGTGGAGTGCAGACCCGCGTGGAGCTCAGCAACCTGGCCGTCGACGGCCCGAATGCCGCGGGCCAGCTGCGGCTGCGCTCCGCTGTACTCGAGACGGGGTTCATGCCCTCCGAAGCGGACCCGCTGTTGCGCGATCTCCGGGGCAGTTTCCAGGCTGGCGGCTGGCACTTCCACGACGAGGACAGTGCCATCGAGGTCGATTCCTTCGGCGTTGACCTGCGCCTGGACCGACTCGCTCCGGTCGCCCTGTTGCGGCTGGGCATGCTCTCGATGCTGTCGGATGATGTCGCCGAGGCGGAACTGCTCGGGTTTTCGCGCGAAATCCTCGGCGGCGCCGGGCTGGGCCTGTCCGTTGGCGGCGTTGCCGGTGTGATGGCCGCGGTACCCGGCGTCGAGGCAGCGCCGTTCGGGCTCGAACGTCTCGAGTTCGGCTTCGGCCTGAGCGATCTCGATTCCCGCGCGCCCGGAATGTCCCTGTCCTATCGCCACCAGGGCCTCTCGGGCGATGCCACGGGCATGAATCCGGTTCCCGAGGAACTCTTTCCGCGCGAGGTCTCGGTCGATTTGACCGCGTCAAACCTGCCGGCGGGTACGCTGGCGGACGAGGCCCTGGTCAGCGGCGAAATGGGCGCCGGGCCGGAGACGATCTTGCTGGCGCTGTTGGAGAACGCCACCCGGCTGGACATCAACGAGATCGTGATCGACCTGCCGATCGCTGGCCTGCGGTTCACGGGGCATGCCCATGCGGAGCAGGGCGGGTACCCCGAGGCGGAGCCGGGGATGCTGAGCGGAGCGGCAGAGATGGAAATCCGGGGGCTGGACACCGTGGTGGAGTATGCGCTCGCCTTCAGCGGCAGCGAGGAGGCACGCCAGCAGATCATCGGTATCGCGACGATCCTCAAGCTGGCGAGCGAGAAGCGTTCCACCGACGATGGCGAGGTCCTGCATTTCTTCCGCGTCGAGGGCG
>PUOZ01000113.1 GCA_003553165.1 Thioalkalivibrio sp. | reverse complement strand
GCGCTGCTGGTGACCGACACCACGCTGAACGTGCAATCGCTGATCGGGGTGATGCTGCTGGTGGGCATCGTGGTGAACAACGCGATCCTGCTGGTCGACCGCATGGCGCGCCTGCACCGCGCCGAGGGCATGGCGGTACGGGAAGCGGTACTGCTCGCTGCACGCCAGCGCCTGCGCCCGATCCTGATGACCACGCTGACCACGATCCTGGCGCTGCTGCCGCTGGCCCTGGGGGTGGGCGACGGGGGCGAGGCCCAGGCACCGATGGCGCGCGTCGTCATCGGTGGCCTGCTGTCATCGACGCTGATCACGCTGGTCCTGATCCCCTCGCTGTACCTGATCTTCCACCCGGAGCGGACGCCCGCGGCCGACGCAAGGAGGAGTCATGCCTGAGCCCATCATGCAGGGGCTGCTGCGACGATGGCTTCGCGGCCCGTCATTACGAACCCTGCCCTTCCGGCAGGTCTGCACTGCCGCGCTGTTGATCGGGCTCGTGCTGCTCTCGGCAACCATCCACGCCGAGCCCCTGCGTCTGTCGATACCACCGGAGACGATGCACGCCGGCGCCACTCCGGCGCACGGCAGCGCGCGGCTCTCGCTCGAGGACGCGGTCGCGATGGCGCTGGAGAACAACCGGGGGCTGCGTGCGGAGCGCCTGCGGCCGGCCATCCAGGGCACCTTCGAGGCCCAGGAGCGGGCCCGTTTCGACCCGGTGGCGTTCGCCGATCTGGAGATCGCCCGGGACCGCAGCGTACGGCAGTTCCAGGAGATCCAGGTTCAGGAGACCTTCCGCTCCGAACGCGAGCGTGCCGAGGCCGGCCTGCGCCAGAACCTGCCCACCGGCACCGAACTCACGCTTTCGGTGCGCGGCAACCGGGCCGAGAGTTCGCGTGCGAGCGAGCAGTTCACCGGCCGCGGCGGCCTCAGCCTGACCCAGGCCCTGCTGCGCGGCGGCCGCATCGAGTCCAATCTCGTGCGCCTGCGCCAGGCCGGCCTCGATGTCACCGCCTCCGAGTACGAATTGCGGGGCTTCGTCGAGACGCTGGTCGCCGACGTCGAATCGGCCTACTGGACGATGGTGCTGGCCGCCGAGGACATCACGATTCTCGAGAATGCACTCCGGGTCGCCGAGCGGCTGCTGGAGGAGACGCGCGGTCGCATCCGCGCTGGAGAACGCCCGGAGACCGAGGAGATCGGGGCACGGGCCGAGGTTGCGCTGCGCCGCCAGGGCCTGATCGACGCCCGCAGCGCGCTGGCCCGAAGCCAGAACCGGTTGTCGCGCCTGATCCGGGCGCCCGGTAGCGACTGGGACCAGGGCTTCGTGGCGGTCAGCCCCGCAGTGCCCACCGCCTACGAACTGGAACCGATCGCGGTCTACGTGGCTCTGGGCCGGGACCACCGCAGCGACCTCAATGAAACCCGGCTGCGCCTGCAGCGCGATGATCTCGAGATCGTTCTGACCCGCAACGGGCTGTTGCCGAGACTGGACTTCTTCCTGACCCTCGGGGCGTCGGGCTACGCCGAAAGCCTTGGCGGCGCGTTGCGCGGCAGCCAGGGGGACGGTTACGACCTGGTCGCGGGCCTGCGCTTCGAACTGCCGTTGGGCAACCGCGCGGCCGAGGCGGGGGCGAGCCGCGCCCGCCTGACGCGCGAACAGACGCGCGAGGTTCTCTACAACCTCGAGCGTCTCGCGATCCAGGATATCCGGGCCGCGTGGTTCGAAGCGGATCGGGCAGCCGCCCAGGTCCAGGCCCGCGAGGATACGGTGGCGCTCCAGGAAGAGCTGCTGCGGGTCGCGGAGATCCGTTTCCGGGTCGGCACCGCGACCGGCCTCGAGGTGGCGCAGGCGCAGCGTGACCTGCTGGAGAGTCAGCTCAGCCTCCGCGCTGCCATCATCCGTTTCCGTCAGGCCAGCACCGACCTGCTCCTGCAGAGCGGCACCCTGCTGCTACACCGCGGAATAGAGACCCCGGGCCAGGAACCGATCCCCTTCTGACGACCGCATAGCCATCAATGCTTTCCGGAAGACTCCCACAGACCCGTATCACCCCGGCTCTACGCCGCGCTCCGGCGGCACGGGTGGTCGTTCGGACTCGGCCAGCGCGTCCTTGACTCGTTGCCGCATGTAGGCAATGTGCAGGCGCAGATTGTAGAACTCCTCCATGTACGACAATGGCACCTCGGTTGCCGAGACATCCTGGTCCAGGCGTTCGAGCAGCGCCAGATCGGCCTCCAGCCGTGCCCGGGGCACACCGCGCTGAACGATTTCCTCGTCGATGACCCTGATCTGGCGGTACCAGCGGAAGATCCGCCGCCGGACGCTCCACTGCAACGCAGCGGGCGCAATGCGAAACAGCGGGATGATCACCGTCAGCAGCGGAATGATCAGGATGGCGAGACGATCCAGCAGCGATGCCGCCCAGAACGGCAGGTGGCGGTGCAGGAAGTTGGGGCCGCGCTCGAAGAAGTACCGGGCATCCTCGCCGACGGGGATGTCGGTGTAGTCCAGGGATGGAAACTCGTTCCCGGTACCGACGAGATGGATGGTCCGGTCCCGCTGCGCCGCCTCGATCAGCAACTGGACGACGCTGCGATGGGTATCCCTGCGCACGACGATGTAGGTCGCGGGCGCCACCATGCGCAGGTCGGCGGGGGGAAGGTTCAGGCCCGGGTCGGCGACACCCTCATAGAGGGTAACCGACGACAGATACGGCAGCCTGCGGGCAAAACTGCGCGCCTGCGCGAGGTCGACCAACCCAAGGCCATCGGTGGCCAGCAACTGCCGCACCAGGGGCGCCTGCGGCGCCATGACGAAGGCAGCGGCGTCGATGGTCCCGGCCCGCAGGGCCTCGACGGCCGCGGCACCGCCGAGGGACAGCAGTTCCGTCCCGGTTTCCGCCAGCCGCTCGTCCAGCCCGATCTCGGCCAGCAGCGTTTGCACCAGACTCCGGGTGCCACTGCCCTCGGCACCGATGGCGATCCGCATGCCCGTCAGGGCCTCGAGGCGACTTGCGGCCTCGACGCCGCTCGCCGCGCCGATGCCGTCCCGCCGGTAGAACAGGAACAGAGGCTCGAAGGCGATGCTGACCACCGCCTCCAGTTGGAGACCCGCCCCCGGGGGAGCGGTGCCCCCCTGTACCAGCGCGGCATCGACCTCGCCCGCGAGCAGAAGATCCCAGTTCTCCATCGACCCGGCGGTAACCACCGGCTCCAGGCGCATGCCCTTTTCGGCGAACCAGTCGCGATAACGGTTTCCGACCTGCTCGTAGGCGCCTCCGGGCGCTCCGGTGGCAAGGCGTACCTGCGTGGGAGGCGCCGGTTCCACGAACTGCCAGGCCACCGCCAGGGCAACGACCCCGGCAAGGGCCACCAGGCCCCAGATCAACAGGCCGGTCATCTGGCTGCCCGGGAGATTCCTCCGCCCGGCCCCCTTGTGGATATCGGTCATCGCTCCGCCTCTTGCCGGATCCCGCGGCGAGTGTGGTGACGCCACCGGGGAAGCCTACAGCATAGCGGGCCGCAATTGGCGCCGGTCGGGGGGTGCGCCGAGCGGCCGGCTTCCGCTATCCTCCACGCACCACGACCCGCCGGCACGCCCCCGACCGGGACGCCGCCGTCATCCACCATCCAACCTCAGAACCGGGACCCAGACATGAAAAAAACCCTGTGGCTCGCCGGCCTCGTGACCGGCATCACGGCGCTTACCGTGTCCGCGGGTGCGGGGCCGCTGACACCGGCGCCGAACGCTGCCAACCTGCAACTGGCCTCCGTGCATGCCGCCGTCGCACCGTTGCAGTCCAGCGCGCCACTGTACGAGAAGTTCGCGGACAACCCCGCCCCGATTGCCTCCGTGACGAAGCTGATGACCGCGATGGTCGTGCTGGACTCGGGCGCGCCGATGGACGAGTGGCTGCAGATCGTACAGCGCTCCGACGATCCGCCGAAGAACGCCTTTTCGAGGATGCGAATCGGCTCCGAAGCGAGGCGCAGTGACCTGCTCCGCATCACTTTGATGTCCTCCGAAAACCTGGCCTCCTATGTGCTCGCGCAGAATCACCCCGGGGGGCTGGACGCGTTCATCGCGGCCATGAACGCCAAGGCACACGCCCTCGGGATGACACAGACCCGTTTCGTCGATCCCTCGGGACTGTGGCCGGAGAACATTGCCAGTGCGAGCGACCTGGTGAAGATGGTCGAGGCGGCCTACGCGTATCCCGAGATCCGGGAGATGTCCACCGGTTCGCAGCACCGGGTGCACTTTCGTGGGCCCCGCTACAGCCTGGACTACGGCAACACCAATGCCCTAGTGCATTCGTCGCGCTGGGATGTCCACCTGAGCAAGACCGGCTACCTGAACGAGGCTGGCCGTTGCCTGGTCATGGTGGCGGACGTAGGGGGCGACCCCCTGGTGATGGTGCTGCTGGATTCCCTCGGCACCCGGACTCCGCTCGGCGATGCGGGACGCATCCGGCGCTGGCTGGAGACCGGCAACGGCGGCGCCGTCGCAGGTGCCGCCCTGGACTACGAGCGCAGCCGCATCGCCGCACTGACCGCGGAGGCATCCGCGCAGAGCCACTAAGGGCCCTTGCGGAGTGCGGAAGCCTGCTCCCGCTTTCGACGCCGAACCCGGCCAAAGCGGCAGCAGGCTGCCGCACTCCAGGCGGGCCTCCCGGGCCGCATGGACCGTCCGCAGGGGAAGCGGCGTTCTCGCGTTCAGTCAGCCCTCTCGCTATTGCCTTTCAGCCGCCGGATGAAGCCCGGCAGAAACAGCAGGAGCGCGATCAGGGCCAGCACGCCGAGCAGGATCTGGATCAGGCTTTCGGCGCCCGACATCGCCTGGCGCGTCGCATGTCCCAGCCAGGTGTAGGCTGCGAGATTCGGAATCAGCGCGATGCCGGTGGTCCAGGCATAGCTTTGCAGGCGAATGCCGGTCAGACCCAGCGCGTAGTTGGTCGGGGCGAAGGGGAAGACGGGAATCAGCCGCGTCATCGCCACCACCCGCCAACCCTCCGCGTCGACGCCGCGCATCACCTGGCGCACACGGGGTCCGGCGTGGGTCCTCACGTAATCGCGGGCCAGGAAACGACCGATCACGAAGGCAAGCACCGCCGCCACGGTCGCGCTGAAGACGCTGAGCACGGTCCCCACAAGCGGCCCGAACAGGCTGCCCCCCAGCAACACCCAGAGGGTCGAGGGAATCGGAAACATCGCCAGGACCACGAAGGCCAGCACGAACAGCAGGTAGGCCCAGACACCGAAACCCTGGAACCGTGCTTCGAGCACGGCGAAGTCGATGGCCTCGATCGGAATACGCGCGATCAAGTGGATGACCACGACCGCCGCCAGCAGCAGGCTCAGCCCCCAGATCCACGGTCTCATTCGCCTGCCCCGGACCCGGTGTCCTCGTCGCGATTCTGGCGCAGGGTTTCCAGGCGTTCGGCCAGCACCCGCTCGGTGCCGGCGCGGCCGGGTCGATAGAAGCGCCGGCCGAGCAGGTCCTCGGGCAGATAGGTCTGTCCACGCGCAAAGCCGTCCGGCTCGTCGTGATCGTAGCGGTAGCCCTTCCCGAAGCCCTCCTCGCGCATCAGTGCGGTGGGCGCATTGCGCAGGTGCAGGGGCACCGGCAGGCTGCCGGATTCCGCCAATGCGGCACGCACCTGGCCCAGGGCGACGTAGGCCGCGTTGCTCTTGGGTGCGCTGGCCAGTTCGATCACGGCCTGTACCAGCGCGAGGTCGGCCTCGGGACGGCCCAGACGCTCGACCGTCTCCCAGGCGGTGAGCACGCGGCCGGCGAGGCCCACGGCGGCCAGACCGATATCTTCGTAGGCCATCCGCAGCAGCCGGCGGCCGAGATAGCCGGGATCGCAGCCCGAATCCAGCATCCGCACCAGCCAGTAGACCGCTGCGTCCGGATCGGAGCCGCGCACGGACTTGTGCAGTGCCGAGATCTGGTCGTAGAAGGCGTCACCCTGGCGATCGAACTGCAGGGTCTGGGCGCCCATTCCCGCGCGCAGGGCCTCGGACGTGATCGCCCCGTTTTCGGCGAGG